>DMBU01000060.1 GCA_003446015.1 Bacteroidales bacterium
AGTGTATTTAAATCATAAAAAAATCATCAAATCAGTATTTGGTGATTCTGATATCCCACAACTTTATCATGTGATCCGTAACTTGAAAGATTACAATTCTAAATTTTATTCTCATATTTGTTTCTAAATTTAAAAAATGGAACTTGAAATAATATATAGGGATGAGTTTTTAGTTGCTATAAATAAACCACATGGTTTGGCAGTTCATCGATCAAAGTATGTTGGCGAAGCTGAAAATTATGCCTTGCAATTATTGAGAGATCAGTTACAACAATATGTTTTTCCATGTCATAGAATCGATAGTAAAACCGCCGGTGTTTTACTTTTCAGCTTAAATATTGAAGTTAATCGTTTAATGCAACAACAGTTTGCTCTAAATCAGGTTAAGAAAAAATATCTTGCTATTGTGCGCGGATATACTCCGGATTTAGGAGTAATTGATTATCCTTTAACGAATGAAAAGGGTAAAACACAGGATGCAATAACCGAGTATAAAGCCTTAAAAAAAGTTGAGCTTGATTTGCCCTTTGGGAAGTTTAAAACATCAAGGTATTCTTTGGTTGAGATAAATCCACAAACAGGGAGGATGCATCAAATCAGAAAGCATTTTGCTCAAATTGATCATCCGATCATTGGTGATCGTCCGCATGGTTGCAACAAACAGAATAAACTATTTAAGGATAAATTTAATATGACAACCATGATGCTGCATGCAAAAGAAATTATATTTTATCATCCTATAAATAAGAGTAAAATTATCATTCAGGCTGATTTGCATTCAGAGTTTCAGAAAATGATGCAGCTAATGAATTGGGTTTAGCTAGAATTAATAAATAAAAAAGCCCTTAAAAAAGGGCCTTATATTTATCTCAATATAGTTTGCTCTCGATTTGGTCCAACAGAAACTACTTTAATAGGAACATTTACTTCTTTTTCAATATAAATAAGATATTCCTTAAATTCATTTGGGAGATTTTCGAATTTATCAATTTTTGAGATATCTATTTTCCATCCCTTAAATTCTTTAAAAATGGGTTCAATGGGCTCATTTATTTCATAGGGCAAATAATTTATTTCTTTACCATTTAATATGTAGTGTGTGCATACTTTTATGGTTTCAAATCCGGTTAAAACGTCAGCTTTTGTTACAATAAGTTCAGTTACTCCGTTGAGCATTACTGCATATTTAAGTGCAGGCAGGTCGAGCCAGCCACAACGGCGAGGACGTCCGGTAGTAGCACCAAATTCATGGCCTTGCTTTCTTAAAGTTTCACCTTCTGTATTTTCTAATTCAGTAGGAAAAGGCCCGCTTCCAACTCTTGTGCAGTAAGCTTTAAAAATACCAATTACATTTCCTATTTTATTTGGTGCAATTCCTAATCCTGTGCATGCCCCTGCACAAATTGTATTTGATGAAGTTACAAAAGGATAGGAACCAAAATCAATATCTAGTAATGTTCCTTGTGCACCTTCGGCTAAGATTAATTTTTCTTCATTTAGATATTTATTAATCTCGTGTTCGCTTTCAATTAATCTGAACTTTTTTATAAGTTCAATACCTTTAAACCATGTTTCCTCATATTCTGATAGATTGTAATCAAAATCATATTGTTTTAACAGATCTTTATGTTTATTAGTTAAAGCATTGTACTTTTCTTTAAATCCCTGATTTATAATATCTCCAATACGCAAGCCATTCCTGCCTGTTTTATCCATATAAGTTGGACCGATACCTTTTAGGGTAGAACCTATTTTTGTTTTTCCCTTGGCAGCTTCTGAGGCAGCATCTAAAATCCGATGCGATGGTAATATTAAATGTGCCCGTTTCGATATAAAAAGATTTTTAGTTAAATCAACATTTAGTTTACTTAACTCTTCAATTTCTTTCATAAAAATTACCGGGTCAATTACAACACCATTTCCAATAATATTTATAGTTTCAGGTCGAAAAACTCCTGATGGAATGGTATGCAACACATGCTTTATATCATTAAATTCCAGAGTATGCCCGGCATTTGGGCCACCTTGAAAACGCGCAATTACATCATAGTTCGGAGCAAGAACATCCACAATTTTCCCTTTGCCTTCGTCACCCCACTGAAGACCTAATAGTACATCTAATTTCATTTATTTTTTGATTTATTAATGCGTTTGCAAATTACAACAAAAGCTTAAAAATAAAAAAATCCCCACGTATTGAATGGAGATAATAACATGTTTTATAAACTAGTTATTAACTTTCCTTTTTTATTTTTTTAGATTCACATTCTTTACATGTTCCATAAAAATATAAAGAGTGATAATTTATATTGAATTCCATCATTTCAGAAGCAGTTTCTTGTATTGCATGAATTCGCGGATCACAAAATTCAAGAACTTTTCCGCATTCCTGACATATTAAATGATCGTGCTGTTTGCAATTATGTGCTTTTTCAAACTGGGCAATGTTTTTACCAAATTGATGTTTAATTACAAGGTTGCTCTCTAACAAAAGCTCAATTGTATTGTATAATGTAGCACGACTTACTCTGTAATTCTTATTCTTCATTGAGATATACAAAGACTCAATGTCAAAATGATTATCGCGTGAATATATCTCGTCAAGAATAGCATAGCGTTCAGGAGTTTTCCTGTGGCCTCTCTTTTCAAGATATTCAGTAAAAATCTTTTTAACAGTATCTTTTGTCTCGGCACAAATCATAAACAATCATTTATTTAAGATTGCTAAAAGTATGAATTTTTTTTGTTATTTAGAATTAATTTAAAGAAAAATTATTTTGCAATTTCCTCATTACGTTTTACTGAATCAACACCCTTAATTTTACTGATATTCATGATTAGATTGTTAAGATCGGTAACATTATGCACGTATAATTCTATTTCGCCTTCGAAAATACCATCGTGTGTTTCAATAAATATTTTACGAATATTTACAGTTAGTTCACTTGAGATTACTGCAGTAATATCTGATGCAATACCAATTCGGTCGATTCCATTTAACGATAATTTAGCAAGTGAAGAAAGTAATTTTTGAGACGTCCATTTTGCAGGAACAATATAATTTCCTTTGCTCGACATTAAACGTATTGCGGTTGGACATTTGGCTTTGTGAATAACAATAAAATCATCTTCAGGGTTTTTATATCCGATAACATCATCACCCGGAATTGGGTTACAACATTTTGCAATTTGGGTATTGTAATTTTTTTGAGACTCATTGTCTTGAATAATCAATGGGTCCTTATAATTAAATTTTGAAACTTGTTTAGGAACTTCAGTTCCTTTTTTAGTTTTTGACGAAGAGGAAGATTTTAATAATTGTAAACCCCAATAACGTATAATTTTGCTTTTGGTATTTTTCTTTAGAATTTTTTTAAGATTATCGAGTTTTATAATACCGCTGCCTATTTTACTATATAGCTCATCTTTAGTAACTACCTCATACTCAGGTATGATTTTTTTTAATACTCGCCCACTGGGGTGAACTTTTAAGTCTTTAAGTTTGGCCTCTAAAATTGATTTTCCTTTTTGAATACGATCTTTAGTTTCTGCTTTGATGGCATCAGTAATACTGGTTTTTGCTTTTGCAGTTTTAACATTCGCAAGCCATTCTTTCTGAATTTTTTGTTTGTTAGATGTTATAATCTCAACCTGATCTCCACTTTTTAACATATAATTAAGTGGAACAAGTTTGTGATTTACTTTTGCTCCAATGGCTTTATTCCCAATTTCGCTATGAATTTCATATGCAAAATCAAGGGTTGTAGAATCTTTTGGTAATGTTTTTAAATCGCCTTTAGGTGTAAAAACCATAATTTCTGCAGAGAATAAATTCATTTTGAATTCATCGAGAAATTCCAGTGCATCCGAATTTGGATTCTCGAGCATTTCTCTAATCTTCTTAATCCATTTATCCAGCTCACTTTCGTTTGTTTTTTCACCTTTGTATTTCCAGTGAGCAGCAAATCCACGTTCTGCAATCTCGTCCATTCGCTGCGATCTAATTTGTACCTCAACCCATTTACCATTGGGTCCCATAACAGTCATGTGAAGTGCTTCATAACCATTTGCTTTTGGGGAGCTAATCCAATCTCTGATTCTATCCGGCTTTGGTGTATAAATGTCTGTAATTAGTGAGTAGATTTGCCAGCACTGGGCTTTTTCTGTTTCCCGGTTTAAAGCTTTAAAAACAATCCGAATGGCCATTAAATCATAAACTTCTTCAAAAGGAATATTCTTACTTTGCATTTTATTCCAAATAGAGAATATTGATTTTGGTCGTCCATTGATATCAAATTCTATGTTATTCTTTTCTAGTTTTTCAATAATTGGTAAAGAAAAACGATTTATTTCCTGCTGACGTTTTTTCTCGTTATCTTTTATTTTGGTTGTAATTTCATTGAAAATATTTGGATGCCTGTATTTTAAGCTTAAATCTTCGAGTTCAGTTTTTATTGCATATAATCCTAAGCGATGGGCGAGCGGGGCATATAAATAAATGGTTTCGCCTGCAATTTTTAGTTGTTTGTTTGCGGGCATTGAATCTAGGGTTCGCATATTGTGCAAACGGTCGGCAAGTTTTATTAAAATTACCCTAACATCATCAGAAAGAGTTAAAAGCATTTTCCTGAAATTCTCGGCTTGCAACGAAGAGTGTTTATCAAAAACATCTGAAATTTTAGTAAGACCATCGATAATAGATGCAATTTTTTCACCAAAAAAATGCTCAATATCTTCAAGAGTATATTCAGTATCTTCAACAACATCATGAAGTAAAGCACATGTTATTGAAGTAACTCCCAAACCCATTTCTGCTGTAACAATTTTTGCAACAGCTATGGGGTGAAGGATATAAGGCTCTCCTGATCTTCTTTTTACTCCTTTGTGTGATTCTTTAGCCAGATCGAATGCTTTCCTGATTAATTCAGTGTCTTTGATTTTAACGTGCTTTGAGCAGCTCAATATAAGATCTTTATACAATTCTTCGGCATAAGCATCCTCATCGATAATATTAATTTTGGCTATAGAATCTTTTTTAACCATGCGTTTTAACCAGCTTTATTTATCACAAATTTAATTAAAAATTGATGAAAATGTACGGTGATTTGACATTATGGATAGATAACCATAATGCTCCCTCTTTGTTCTATAATTTGATCGTTGGGAGATTTAATTCTTAGGTAATAAATGTAAGCCCCAGTGGGTGCTGAGTTTCCATTGGGTTCTCTTCCATCCCAGGGTTTTGAATAATCTCCTGTTTCAAAAATAGCATTACCCCATCGATTATACACACGCAATTCGTACTTTTTTGGGATAAATGTGAATACGGGTTTAAAAAGATCATTCGTACCATCATCATTAGGAGTGAAAGCCTCGGGAATATAAACTTTAGGTGTTAAGTACATGCAAGCTGTGTTTGACTGGCTATAGTCACTGTCAGCAGAACCTTCTGCATTTGCTTGCACATAATAACAAAACTGGCTGTAGCTCTGCAATGACTCAATATTATCCTGAAAACTATTAAAATTTGAGAAACTTCCAATGAGCTCGGGATTCTGATTGCTAACTATCCTATAAATATCATAATTAACTGGAATTAAACTTGATTCTTTAAATCCGTTCCAGCCTAAAGTGTTTTCAAATTCATTGGTTTCAATTTCGAGAACAATGTTATTAATGATATCCGAATTTGTGGTTTCATTTCCACATTCGTTAACAGAAACTAATTTATAGTAACTAATTTTAGTATAGGGTTCTGAATTAGGATCAGTTGTAAGTATTTCTGTATCTGTTGTTATTAATGTTTCAATGGTATCATAGATTCCAGAATATGAATCGGATTTTAAAAGTTTATAAGTATTTAATTCAGAATTAGATGCAATTTCAAATTTAAGATTAGTATTGTTCCCATCAACTGAAGCCGAAACAGAGTTAATGTAATCAGGACTTTGAGGCATTTCAGTAAATTTCACAATTGGATTGGAATAACTTGTTTCAGTCTGTCCTTCCCACTGTGTTTCTAGAAAGATGCTATAGTTTTTATTCTCAAGAATTCCATTAATGATGCATTCCTCTTGACTTCCATCTACAGTTTCAGTCCGAAGAATTCCGCCCTCATTGATATTTACTGTAAATTGTGAAGGTATCCAATCGTTTATAAGTGGATCATTTAGCGGAACATCTACAACCAGGTCTTTCCAGTTTAATTGAATTTGTTGTAGGCAAGAATCGTATTTAAAAGTCAAATGATAGGTAGAAACAACTTCTGATCTTAAATTAGCATTTACGGTGCTTTGTATTTTATATAAACGGGGTTTTAAATGGGCCTGTGCTGTTGAATCAATATATGAGGTTTCTGTTGAATTTCTAATTAGTAATGGTGATAAATTAGCATCAGTTATATTATCTCTAAAGATTTCCAGATCATCAGTGCCATTATATTCCCACGAAATACGCACATGTCCTTGCTCATTAATAACACTTACATTCTTAATTTTAAGTGTTTGAGTTTTACCTTCGGTATTCATGAAGATGATAGATATAAAAATAATAAATGATATTAGAAATTTGCTCATAACTACTATTTTGACTCTAAAACGAAAATAATACTATTAATTGTATTTACCTGCTATGGTCCTTATTAAGGTATCTTCATGCAGGTATTTATTTGCTAATTCAATAATTTCTTCGGGAGTAATATTTTTTATAGCATCAATTGCCTCATTAAAATAGTTAATTTCAAGACCAAAATCAATAATATTTTTAAAGCTTGATGATATCTCAAAAGGTCCATCAAAAGATCTTAACAAATCGCCTAACATATAGTTTCTAACCAAATCAAGCTCCTCAACACTAACTTTTTCTTCTCTTAATTTTTTAACTTCATTTAGTATTTCCTGAATGGCTTTTTTTGCAACATCAGCACCAACTTCTGATAAAATCACAAGAAATCCGGCATTTTTTAATGAAACAAGAACAGAATTAATTCCATAAGTATAGCCTTTTTCTTCGCGAATGGTTTTCATTAAACGTGATCCAAAATACCCTCCTAAAATTGTATTTACAATATTTAATTTATGAAAATCGGGATGTCCGTTTTTTATGAGTATTTTACCTAATCGAATGGCCGATTGAGAAACATCCTTTTTTTCAATGTAAGTTTCCATTTTAACAGGATGCGGAATATCAAATTGAGCTGATTCAACAGTTGCATTGAAGCCCCAATCTTCATTTCCAAAATGTTTTTCAAGTAATGCAAGTACCGTTTTATCAATTTTTCCGGATAAAAGTATTTTGCATTTATTAGATTGATAATGAGTTTTGTGAAACTGTACAATATCTTTTTGACTTACGCAATTGTAGTCTTCAATTTTGGTTTTAACTCCATAAGGATGACTTTTCCCAAAAAGCTGTTCATTAAATTCCCGACGAGCTACATTTGATACTTTTTCAAGTTCAACCTGAAACTGTTGTTTCCTTTTGTTTAGATATGTATTCAGCTCGTGTTCGGGAAATACAGGATTCTTAATAATATCCTCAAGAATCAATATGGTTTCAGGCAAATATTTTTTTAAGGTATATAAGGTAACATTCCCAAAATCCTTGGTTGGCTGTGCATGTATAAAAGCACCATAAAAATCTAGTTTTTCTGCAATTTGCTGTGAGGTATATTCTTTTGTCCCTTCAATTAGCATTTCGTTTACAACGGTTGCAATTATTGGCTTTTCCTGATACCAACCACCTGCATTAAATGTAATGTCTATTTTAACAACATCTTGCGTTCCTGCATTTATAATAAAAGTTTCAATACCATTGTTAAGTTCAATTCTTTCAGGAATAGGAATGTTTATATGTTCTATATTTTTAAATTCAGGATGATTTCTTCTGTCTAATTTCATTCTCTTATTTTTTAGATAAATAATAAAGAGTGGATGAGTTTTTTCTGTTGAAAATTTTCGATGCCGTTTTTTGAATTTCATCTTTAGTAACTCTTCGGTACTTTTCTATTTCTTGATTTATTCGTTCAGCATCACCTAACAGCTCATGATATGCCAGATCCATTGCTTTGTTTAAAGCACTCAACTGACCGAATTCATAAACCGATTCAAATTTATTTTTTACTTTTTCAATTTCATAATCATCAATATTACCATTTGAAAGTTGATTAATTTCTTCCCAAATCGCTGTTTCAGCATCATTTATTTTCACGGTACTCATTACTTTACCGGTAATAATAAACAGTCCTTCATCAATATCTCCAGTTATATATGCATTAATATCACTAAATAGTTGTTTCGTTTTTACTAAGCTCTGATACAATCTTGATGATTTCCCGTTTGCAAAAAGATCTGAAATTAAATCGGCAACATAATAATCATTTTCGAGTTTTGAACTCATGTGAAAGGCAATGTAAATGGCATCAAAAGGAACATTTCGATAAACCGTTTGCGTTCTTGCTTTGAGTTGTTCCGGTTCTTTCGAAATTACTCTCAACGCAATTTCTCTTTTTTCAATAGGGGCAAACCACTTTTCTGATAAGGTTTTAATCTCATCAGTTTTTACATTCCCTGAAATAGACAGAATAGCATTGTTAGGTGCATAGTGGTGCATAAAGAAATTCCTTACATCTTCAAGATCAGCATTTTGAATGTGCGAAATATCTTTCCCAATTGTGGCCCACTGGTAAGGATGAACTTTGTATGCTAATGGTCTTAATAACAGAGACGAATCTCCATACGGCTGATTTAAGTAATTCTGGTTAAATTCTTCGATAACAACGTTCTTTTGAATATCTAGTTTTTTTTGAGAAAAATCTAAACCAAACATTCTGTCAGATTCAAGCCAAAATGCTGTTTCTATATTTTCTTTTGGCAGGGTTATATAATAATTAGTAATATCGTTAGTTGTAAATGCATTATTTTCTCCACCAGCAAGTTGCAGAGGTCTGTCGTATGAGGGAATATGAATACTTCCTTCAAACATTAAGTGTTCGAACAAATGAGCAAATCCTGTTTTATCGGGACTTTCATTTTTGGATCCTACATGATATAGAATATTAAATGCAACCAGCGTTGTTGATGGATCATGATGAACGATTACCTTTAAACCATTTTGAAGAGTGAACTTATCGAATTTTATCATTTGTAAATTTTAAATAAGGTAATGCAAACATAATTAATTAACTTTTAAGTTATAAGTAGTATTTATAAATCTTTATTATTTTAATGGATATTAAAAAAAAATGTTTTTTTTTACACCCTTGTTCAAAATTTAAAATATCAAATTAAGGTATGGCATTAATTACATCATTGATAAAACGTTTTCTGATTTGGCGGGTTCGAAAAATCGATGACAAAAAATTTATGATGTTTTTAAGTGTGATTATTGGAGTTATTGTTGGCTTTTCTGCTGTTATTATAAAAAATTCTGTGCACTTTATTCAAAAAATGCTTACAAGTGATTTTGGACAACAATATCATAATTACATGTATTTTGCATATCCCGCCATTGGTATTTTGCTGGTTTTTATTTTTACAAAATACATGATAAAAAAACCGGTTGGTCATGGAATACCAACAACATTATATGCAATATCAAAGAATAATGGGAAAATAAAACCTCATAATATGTTTTCTTCTATAATAACGAGTGCTTTAACAGTTGGATTTGGTGGCTCGGTTGGATTAGAAGGACCAACAGTTGCTACAGGAGCAGCTTGGGGTTCAAACATAGGGAGGTTTTTCCATTTAAGCTACAGACAAGTATTATTACTTTTAGCGTGCGCTGGTGCTGGTGCAATGTCGGCTATTTTTAAAGCCCCAATTGCCGCAATCGTTTTTATTCTTGAGGTAATCATGCTTGATTTAACAATCTCGTCACTTTTACCTTTATTATTTGCTTCCGTTACGGCAGCTATCACTTCTTATTTGTTTCTGGGAATGAATGTTTTATATCCCATTGAGATAACAGAAAGATTTAATATTAACTTTATTCCATATTATATATTATTGGGCATTCTTACAGGTCTTGTATCGGCATATTTTACAAAAATGTACAAGTTTATTCAAGAGTGGTTTGATAAGCAAAGCAACAGTTTATATAAATGGATACTGGGAGCTTCAATTTTAGGCTTGCTTATTTTCTTTTTCCCTTCTCTTTATGGCGAAGGATATGATGCCATTAATGGTTGTCTGCATGGTACAAGCGATCATTTATTTAATAATAGTATATTTTATGATCTTCAAAACAATATGTTTTGGGTTTTTGTAATTTTTCTGTTAGTAATAATTTTTAAGGCAATTGCAACTTCAGTTACTTTTGGAGCCGGTGGAGTCGGGGGGATTTTTGCCCCAACCTTATTCATAGGTGCAAATACAGGTTTATTATTTGCAAGGGTATTTAGTTATTTTGGACTTAAAGAATTACCGTTCAGTAATTTTGCTCTGGTTGGAATGGTTGGACTTATTGCAGGAGTGCTGCACGCGCCACTTACAGCTATTTTTCTAATTGCTGAAATTACGGGAGGATACAGTTTAATAATACCCCTGATGATTGGTGCAAGTATTTCATTCGCTACAGCTCGTTTGTTCGATAAATATTCTGTTTATACTTATCAGCTGGCACGAAGAGGTGAATTGTTTACACATGATAAGGATAAGGTTGTTCTTTCAATTCTTAAAGTCACAAAATTAATTGAAACTGATTTTTTAACCATTTGTCCGGAAGCAACATTAGGCGATTTGGTTAAAGTAATTGCAAAATCAAAAAGAAATATTTTTCCTGTGATAGACGATGAAAATATGCTTTTAGGAATTGTTTTTATCAATGATATTCGTGAAATAATGTTTAACAGGGAAATGTACGATTCTGTTCATGTAAACGAATTGATGTATATGCCAACTCCAATAGTTTCTCCTGAAGAGTCGATGGAAGATGTTGCAAAAAAATTCAAGATGTCGAGTAATTACAACCTTCCTGTTTTAGATAATGGCAAATATATTGGTTTTGTGAGCCGTGCAAATGTTTTTTCAGCGTACAGAAACTTATTGAAAAAATTCTCTGAAGATTAAAATGTTTGTAAAAACCGAATATTAAAGCATCAATTGATTATTTTTGAAATGTCTAAAACAAAAAAATGTTCTCTTTTATAAATATAAAAAGGCAACGATTTTCACGACAAGTTCTTGTTTGGCGAAATAAAAAAATAAGTGAGAAAAAATTTGTACTTATTTTGAGTTTTGTAGTTGGAATTTTAAGTGGATTGGCTGCAGTTGTTTTAAAATCAACAGTTCATTATACACATCAATTTTTAACTGTTGGATTTACTACGGGGTTTAATTATATATTTTTAATTTTTCCGGTAGTAGGAATTATTCTTACAGTATTGTATGTTAAATATTTCGTAAAAGATAAAATAGGTCATGGTGTGTCAAGAATCCTTTATGCACTTTCAAAAAACAATGGACGAATAAAACCTCATAATAATTATTCTTCAGTTATTGCAAGCACGTTAACCATAGGATTTGGAGGATCGGTTGGAGCAGAGGCACCTATTGTATTAACCGGAGCATCGATCGGTTCAACTTTAGGACATTATTTTAGACTGAATTTTAAATCGGTAGCATTATTGCTTGCTTGTGGTGCAGCTGGTGCAATTGGAGGTATTTTTAAGGCACCTATCGCAGGTATGATTTTCACGCTTGAGGTTTTAATGCTTGATTTAACCTTAACATCCATTGTTCCATTATTAATTTCGTCAGTTACCGGGGCAAGTGTTGCTTATTTCTTAATGGGCGAAGGAGTTGTTTTATCAGTAACAAATACACAACCTTTCGGACTTAATAATATCCCATTTTATATTCTGCTTGGATTACTTTGTGGTTTAATATCTTTTTATTTTACTAAAACCACAATGCAAATAGAAGCTACCCTGAAAAAAGTAAAAAATACTTTTTTTAAGATTTTGATTGGTGGAACAATATTAGCTGGTTTGATTTTCGTGTTTCCTGCTCTTTATGGAGAGGGTACTCAAACCTTACAATCATTATTAAATGGAAACACTGATGGTTTAGCTATAGACAAGATGTTTTCCTTTGTCTTGAAAAACAACTGGTATGTGCTAATTTATTTAGGAATGTTACTTTTGTTAAAAGTAGTAGCAATGGCGGTTACTAATGGAAGTGGTGGTGTTGGTGGGATATTTGGCCCTACATTATTTGTTGGAGGTGTAACAGGATATTGGCTATCACATTTTATTAACTCTTTTGGTTTTGTAAAACTTCCCGAAGGTAATTTCGCACTGGTTGGAATGGCCGGACTAATGGCAGGAGTGATGCATGCTCCTTTAACAGCAATTTTCCTTATAGCCGAAATAACCGGTGGTTATAGTTTGTTTATTCCTTTAATGATAACTTCAACAATTGCTTATATTACAATACTCTGGTTTACTCATCATTCAATTTATACGCAAAGATTAGCTGAAAGAGGTGAACTTCTCACACATCATAAAGATGAAGTTGTACTTACATTAATGAAGTTGGATAGTGTTATTGAAAAAGATTTTTCTGTGATTTGCATCGACGATTCCCTTGGACAATTAATAAAAGTAGTGTCTAAATCAAAAAGAAATATATTCCCTGTTTTAAATGACAATCAGGAATTGGTGGGCATTGTCCTTTTAGATAATATTAGAGAGGTAATGTTTCAACGCGAAAAATACGAAGATACATTTGTTTCGGATCTTATGGTTTCACCTCCCGAAATTGTTGATGTTAGGGATAATATGGACATTGTAATGAAAAAGTTTAATTCCAGTGGTGCCTGGAATTTACCTGTAATGAAAGATGGCAGATACGCTGGTTTTGTATCCAAGTCAAAAATTTTTAATGCCTACCGTGATGTGCTGGTTCAGGTTTCTGAATATTAAAATCAATTTACTTTAATAGAAAAAAACATTAAATTTATTGTTTTAAGAAAACATTCTTAACAATTAAATTGATGATAAAAAAGACACTTTTATTAAGATTTTTTGTTTGGAGAGAGCAACATATAAGCCAGCGGAATTTTATTCTTATTTTAAGTCTTGTTGTTGGTCTGGCAGGAGGTCTGGTAGCTCTTACACTTAAGTCATCAGTATTTTATTTGCACGAACTTTTATTAAAAAATAAGGGTTTTGATGAATACAATTTAATGATTTTTATTTACCCTTTTATTGGAATTACCTTAACCTTCATTTTTATAAAATATATCCTTCGCGATCCTGTAAAACACAATATTGCTTCAATTTTATATTCCATATCAAAACGAAATAGTTTATTGGAAGCTCATAAAATTTTTTCTTCTATACTAGGAGGTATTTTAACAGCAGGATTTGGAGGTTCTATAGGATTAGAGTCTCCTATTATTTCTTCTGGAGCATCTATTGGATCAAACATGGGTCGATTACTTAGGTTAAGTTATAAAGAAGTAACTTTATTATTATCGTGTGGTGCTGCTGGTGCCATTTCAGCAATATTTCACACACCGCTGGCAGCCATTGTATTTGCTATCGAAGTGTTGTTAATTGACTTGACCAGATTTAGTCTAATTCCATTATTAATTGCCTCTGTGAGTGGTGCGATCGTTACCAATGTATTTTTTCAGGATGCAATATTGTTTGAATTTGTGTTAAAAGATCCATACCAGGTTCATCATACAATTTTTTATATTTTGCTCGGAGTATTTACAGGATTAGTATCCGTATATTTTTCAAAAGTTTTTTTTAAAGTTGAAAGTATATCAAATAAAATAACAGATTTTCGAAAAATATTTATTGGGGGATTAATATTGGGCTTAATGATTTTTTTATTCCCTCCCTTATACGGTGAAGGATACCAGATTATTAAAGCAATTTTTGCAGAAGATTTTTCAAAAGTGATGGAAACCAATATTAATTTCAGCTTATTAAATTATCATTGGTTTTTCTATTTCTTTTTTATCTCATTGTTATTATTAAAAGCGTTTGCTACATCAATTACAATAATGAGTGGGGGTGTTGGGGGTATAATTGCTCCATCATTATTTACAGGAGCAATTGCAGGTATGCTATTTTCTCATAGCTTAAACTTACTTGGGCTTAATATATCGGAAAGTAATTTTGCACTTGTTGGAATGGCAGGTGTTCTAAGTGGAGTTTTGCATGCTCCATTAACAGCTATATTTCTTATTGCAGAAACAACCAAAGGTTACGAGTTGATAGTTCCTTTAATGTTAACAACTATTATTTCCTTTGTTACTGTTAAAATCTTCGAACCAAATTCAATTTTCACCTTCCAGTTAGCCAAAAGCGGAGAGCTAATTACACATCACAAAGATAAAGCAGTGTTGACCTTTATGAAACTCAAATCAGTAATTGAAACAGATTTCACAACCGTACATGTTGATTCTAATTTAAAAGAACTTGTTAAAACAATTACGCAATCAAAAAGAAATATTTTCCCGGTTATTGATGATGAGGGAATACTTAATGGAATAATTTTAATGGATCACATTCGCGAAATAATGTTTGATACTGATATGTACGATTCAACAATGGTAAGCAACCTGATGATATTACCACCTTCGTACATTGGATTAAATGATACAATGAAAGATGTTATTGAAAAATTCGAATCAACCGGAGCCTGGAACCTCCCGGTAATAGATAATGCAAAATACATAGGAATGGTGTCAAAATCAAAATTGTTTTCAGCTTATAGAAATCTTTTACTTGAAATCTCAGATGAATAAGTTAGCTTTGCCAGCAATTTTAGAATCAACTTTATTCATATAAAAGATAACAAAATGAAAATAGCAATTCCAACAAGAAATAACAATGTTGATGAACATTTTGGACACTGTGAATATTACACTATCTTTTCAATTGATGAAAATAAGAATGTAGTAGAAAAAGAAGTTATTGATTCACCTCAGGGTTGTGGGTGTAAATCTGATATTGCTGGTATTCTTCAGCAAAAAGGGGTAAAACTGCTATTAGCAGGGAATATGGGTGCAGGAGCAATGAGTAAATTAAATACTTTCGGTATTGATGTACTTAGAGGATGTGCAGGAGATGTGCAAGCAGTTACTGAAGCTTATTTGAAGGGTGAGTTAAATGATTCCGGGGAATCGTGCGATCATCATAATCATCATCATTAAAATATAAAATTTCCCTTTCGAAATTTTATATTTAACCCTTGACTAAAAGCATAAAGTTTTTTAATAAATAACTTAGCACTTATTTTAATTATTGTTTCCTAATAAGATATGTTTTTTATCGTTCATCAATAAAAAATAGTATTTTGTTGATAAATTGATATATTTCGTCAAAAAAAAGTTTGTTAAATAATTGGATATAAATTTAGATATGTTTAAAATTGCTTGATTTTTAACTATCGGGGGAATGAATCTTTATAAATCGGTTATTGAGAAGCATACAGTAAATGATTTAAATCACAATTATAAAGTTTTAGTTGTAGAAGACGATGATATTGCCTTTTTTCTACTACATGAAATTTTAGCTTCTTATCCTATTAAACTATATAGAGCTTATAACGGTCAGGAAGCCATCGATCTTTTTAAAAAAGATAAATCAGCTTTTGATCTTATTTTAATGGATATTCGTTTACCAAAGGTAAATGGGTATGATGCTACTCAAAAAATCAAGGAGATTAACCCGTCTATTCCTATTGTTGCTATTACTGCTTATGCTCATTCTCAAGGAATCATAGATTGCTTTGATGCAGGATGTGATGATTTTATTGCAAAACCTTTCGAAATCAGTAAAATTGTTAAAATTGTTGAGCATTATTTGGTTCTCCGAAATTAAAGCAATACTTCAGTTTCATTATTCCTTTCTTCAAAATAAAAATAATTTTTTATTCACTGCATAATTCTATAATTTTGTGAAATTGTTTTGAAATCTAAATAATATAATACATCATGAATAGAGATACACAAATATTTGACTTAATCCAACAAGAAAAAGAACGACAAATAAATGGAATTGAACTAATTGCTTCTGAAAACTTTGTAAGTGAGCAGGTGTTAGAAGCCATGGGATCAGTTATGACTAATAAATATGCGGAAGGCTACCCAGGTAAAAGATATTATGGCGGTTGCGAAATAGTTGATCAGTCAGAGGATATAGCACGTGAAAGACTAAAAAATCTGTATAATGCAGAATGGGTAAATGTTCAACCACACTCGGGAGCACAAGCAAACGCTGCTGTATTTATGACAATATTAAATCCGGGTGATACTTTTTTAGGTCTTGATTTATCACATGGTGGACATCTTTCGCACGGATCACCTGTTAATTTATCAGGGATTTTATACAAAGCTGTTTCGTATGGTGTAAAAGAAGAAACCGGAATGGTTGATTACGATATGATGGAAGCTGTTGCCTTAAAAGAAAAACCAAAAATGATTGTTGGTGGTGCTTCTGCTTATTCTCGCGAATGGGATTATAAAAGAATGAGAGAAATTGCCGATAAAGTAGGTGCAATTTTAATGATCGATATGGCTCACCCTGCAGGTCTTATAGCTGCCGGTTTATTAAAAAATCCTCTTGAGTACGCGCACGTGGTAACTTCAACTACACATAAAACATTACGTGGACCAAGAGGTGGTATTATTTTAGTGGGAAAAGATTTTGATAATCCATTTGGTAAAAAAACACCAAAAGGAGAAATAAGATCTATGTCTTCATTACTGGACTCAGGTGTATTCCCGGGAACACAGGGTGGACCACTTGAGCATGTAATTGCAGCTAAAGCTGTTTCATTTGGTGAAGCATTGGCTCCTGAATTTAAAGTATATCAGGCACAGGTTAAAAAGAATGCTGCAGTAATGGCTAATGAATTTATATATAAAGGATATAAAGTTATTTCCGGAGGTACCGATAATCATTCCATGTTAATTGATTTAAGAACTAAATTCCCTGAAATCACTGGTAAAGTTGCAGAAAATACATTGGTTAAGGCTCATATTACAATTAATAAAAATATGGTTCCTTTTGATTCTCGTTCTCCTTTCCAAACATCTGGTTTTAGAGTTGGAACAGCGGCTATTACCACTCGTGGAATTAAAGAAGATAAAATTGCAACTATTGTTGATTTTGTTGATCAGGTGATTTCTAATATTGAAGACGAAACAGTTATTCATAAAGTTGGTAACGAAATTAAAGATATGATGAGCAAATATCCATTGTTTGCTTATTAGTTGAAAAGTTTAAAGCTGAATGAGCTGTCTTAATAGTCAGCTCATTTTTTTATCTCAAAATTTTACAATTATATTTATAAAAAACTTTTATATGGAATGGTACATTATTTTAGCAGTGATTGGAGTAGGATTTGTTGCAGGATTTATTAATACACTTGCCGGAAGTGGATCATTGTTAACACTCCCTTTACTTATGTTTCTTGGCTTGCCTGCCAATGTTGCAAACGGGACTAATCGTATTGGTATATTATTTCAAAGCTTAGTAGCTACCGGAAGTTTTAAACATAAACAGGTTCTGGATTTTAAAGTTGGACTTTGGCTGGGTATGCCTAGTGTTTTGGGAGCAATAGCCGGATCGATATGGGCTGTTAATCTAACAGACGAGATAATGAGAATGTTTATTGGAGGGCTGTTAATTGTTATGTTTTTTGTGATTTTATATAAGCCAGAGGCATGGATAAAAGGTCAGGCAGGAAAAGTTAAAGAAAAGCCATCTGTCTTGCAAATGGTAATCTTTTTTGGGATAGGTCTTTATGGAGGATTTATTCAGGCTGGTGTAGGTTTTTTCTTGTTAGGAGGTTTGGTTTTAGGTGCCGGATATGATCTCATAAAAGCAAATGCCATAAAGGTTTTTATTACCTTGCTATTTACTATTCCTGCTTTAATCGTTTTTATAATAAATAATCAGGTAAATTTTGTTTTGGGATTTGTTTTAGCTATTGGAAGTGTGCTTGGAGCCCTTGTTGGTACTAAGGTGGCAATTAGCTGGGGTCCTAAGTTTGTGCGATATATTCTTTTGATAGCAATTTCTGTTTCTGCTGTAAAACTATTAGGATTATTTGATTTGATAAAATCTATTGTAACCTAAAGAAATAAGTAATAGTTCCTTTTTGATATGCAGGAGCGTCGGGTTTCTTATCGAAATTAGCTTTGAGTGCTGCTTTTTTTGCAGCAGCTAATAAATTAGCATCAAGTGTTGTGCTGCCTTTTACTCCGGGAACAGCATCTGTAACACTTCCATATTTATCAACAGTAATCTCAACAACTACTTTTCCTTCAATTTGGTAGTTATATTCAGGTTTGGGTAATGATTCTGGGTTTCTTCCGGCTAAACTAAAACTCGTGCCATCTGTTCCCATGCTATCTCCCCCTGTATGATTTTGAGAATCAACAGATCCAGTGGTTGAACCTTGATTATTATCGCCCTGGGTTTCGCCTTCTCCCGAACTGGTATTACTGTTTCTATTTCTTCCCTGGAATAAAGCTTGTTCATTTACTTTTCTTTCTTCCACAGTTTCTTTAACTTCTTCTTTTATTGTTTCGGGTTTGGTTTCTTTTTTAATTTCTTCTTTCTTTTCTTTTTTGCCTTGTTCTTTAATTGCAGGAGCTTCTTCGTAATCTTGTGTAACTGTTCCATCATCAGAAGCAGATGTTTCAGGTGTTGCATCCTGACTTTCTACTTTTGTTTCTTGTTGTACCGATTCAGAATATCTGGGTTCAATTTGTCCCAATCCGTCATCAGAATCTCCAAAATTTATTAAAATTCCTTCTTCCTCAGGCAAAGGGAGAGGGGTAGAGTATCCAAAAATCATAAAAATAGCAGCAATAACTATATGAAAAATTATTGTACCAATTATGCCCTTTTTATGTTCTTCGTAGTACGACATTTTATTTTGCTTGCGTTGCTAAAATTAATTTCCACTTATTATCTTTTGCAATGTTCATTATATTTACCATTGCAAAAACGGGTATGTTTTGATCACAATGCAAAGATATGGTTGGCTCAACTATATTTTGTGTTGAAAATCTGTGTTGTAATATTCCTTCAATATCTTCGAGAGGAACTTGTGTTGTTTCAATATAATAGTTTAAGTTTTCGGTAATTGAGATAGTTGTAACTGCTGATGCTGGTGTTTGATGTGTGCTTTGAGGTAATAACAATTTTAAAGCATTTGGTGCAATTAAGGTTGATGTTACCATAAAAAATATCAACAATAAAAACACAATGTCGGTCATTGACGACATGCTGAAATTTGGATTTACTTTACTTCTTCGTTTTAAAGCCATGAGAGATTGATTTTAATTATTCTACGGGTTCGTTAAGAAGATCCATAAATTCGGTTGTATTTGCCTCTAACTGAAACACTACTTTTTCAACTTTGGCAACAAGAATATTGTATGCCAGGTATGCTAAAATACCAACCATTAATCCTGCAACTGTTGTAACCATAGCTGTATAAATTCCATTTGAAAGTAAACTCACATCAATATTATTTCCGGCATTAGCCATATCGTAAAAAGCGCGAATCATGCCCATAACAGTTCCAAGAAAACCAATCATTGGAGCGGCTCCGGAAACAGTAGCTAGCATGGGTAAACTTTTTTCTAATTTTGAAACCTCGAGATTACCTATGTTTTCTATAGCAACATTAATATCATTTAATGGCCGGCCAATTCGTTGCAAACCTTTTTCAATCATTCTTGCTACGGGACTATTTGTCGACTGGCAAAGAGCAAGAGCAGAATCGATTTTATCATCGTGAATGTAATCTTTAATTTTATTCATGAAATTTATGTCGGTTTGCGATGCGCGCTTTATCGCAAAATACCTGTCGACAAATATATATACTGCAATAACTGATAGAATTGCAATCGGTATCATAATCCATCCACCTTTAATGGCTAATTCCCAGTATGATAATTTTAATTCACCCGCTTCAGCAACAGTTGTATTTATGCTGTCATTCAAGTTGATTTGTAAAAGCATGAATAAGTTATTCATATTATTAATGTTTTAGTCTGATTATTTAAACGATTAATTAGATTTAATATTTTAAAAGAAATAAATTAAACAAAGGTACAAAAAACATTAATTGCTTTCTGCATCATTTTTCTTCCCTCTAATTTTGTTCCAAAACTTATTAAGTAATTCCGAGAATGAATTAAATTCTTCGCGATAGAAAATGCCAACACCCTGAGTATAAGGAGTGTCTTCGTAAAGTAATTTATCGTTGGATTCGTTAAAGGCTTTTAATCTTAATTTACCACTTTTATTTAGTTTTACGTCAACATTAAAATCACCTACAATATTGCTGGCCTGATCAACGGTTTGTCCTCCATATCCTACGTTCCCATTTATACTAACTCTATCGTCTAAGAGCTGTGTTGATAAAGCTACTTCAACCTGATCTTTTGAAATCTCATCACCTGGTCGATAATTAACACCAATATCCCATTCATCGCTAATTTGCGATAACCAATGGCTTAATTGATTGGATAGCAACTCGCTTGTAGTTACAGTTCCTAATCCCGCCGTACTTGTTGTCCCATTTTGATTGCTTTCGGATCCGGTTTGTTCTCTCATAAATGAATTTAAAACTAACAAAGAAAGAAACTGTTTATTAAGCTTTTCTTCAGTATTAATTGCATTTCGGACAAGTGTTTTTGATTCTTCGTCGGCTGTTGGAAGATTAATATCAAAATGAATATTTGGATTCATTAATTTTTCAGTAAGGTAAACCTGGCATTCAACGGGAATTCGTTTTTTGTAATCACCACTTGAATAATATGATGTTGTTGAATCAATAAGACTGGTTAAGGTAGTTTTTAAAGCATAAATGGCTTCAACATTTATGTTAGCATCATAAGGTTCTCCGTTCCATATGATATTGCCACCTTGTTTGATTTTAAATTTTTTATTTATCACGTTTTGAAGAGTAAATAAATAATCACCTTCTTCAATAGTATAATCCCCGTACATTTTAAAATCGTTTTCATTGTCGAGTTCCATTTTGATATTACCTTCACCATTACCTCTAATAATATCTCCAATTTTAGAATCGAAAATTAACTGAGCTTCGGCATCTGGTGTAATTTCTAAATCAAGATTTAATCCAAATCCGGAATAGTCAATATTGAAATCAGAAGTACTTGTTTCGGTTTCCTTATTTTTGTTAATAAACGTTATAAATCCAGATTGTTCAGTGCTTTGCAATCTGGTTAACGGAATATTTATTTTTGTATCTTTTTCGGTTTTTGCAGAAATGTCAAGGAAAGTTTTTCCTTTATTACCATTAATATTTACAATGCCTGACATAAATGCTGTTCCGTAGAACGATTCATTATCAGCTCCAGTTGTATTTAGTGCATGTAGATTATTTGCATTGATATTAAAATTAAAACTGATTTCTTTTTTAGGTCCAAATTTAACATAACCATTCGTTAGACCCGCATTCCCATATACATCCAGAGCATTAACCTTGTTAAATTTTAATATGTTATTTTCAACTTGAACCTCAGTTGTAAAATTGTAACGAGTTTTAATGTAGTTAATAGACATGGAAGCATCTTGCAAAAATACACTTCCATTAAAGCTTGGCTTGTCTAATGTTCCTGTTAACATTACGCTGCCATCACTAACACCACTTATATTGGAGGCAAAACTATTTAAGTACGGATTTAGGATATTTAACCCAAGTTTATCTAAAATAATATTAAACATTATATTTTTATTGTTTGGGTAGTAGTAGCCTGATATATTAACAGTTCTTTTAGTATTGAATAATGTTGAAGCCTCTAACTGAATGGCTTTGCTTTTCTCGACCCACCGGCTATAAACTTGCATCTGGCCAAATTCTTCTTTATTTAGAACAAGGTCATCAATTTCAAGATCGGCATAAAATAAGGGATTGTTAAAAATACTTGAAAAATTAGCTTTGCCATTAATTATACCAGCAAATTCCAATTTCATTTCTTTAGTTATAATATTTAGATGAGCAAGGTTTAAATCACCAAAGTCGAAGTATAAAGTGTCGTTTGGATTTTCGGAAACTTTACCGTTAATAATAAAATATTGTTCCCCATGATTAATTTTAAAATTACTAAATGCAATTGAAGTTGTATCTATTTTAATTTGTGATTTGTTGATGTACCATAAGGAATCTTTTACAATAACCTGAGAAGGCAGAATTGTAATTTTAAAAGAAGGATCATCATATGGCTCTTTTTGACTTATAGAAGCTGATGCCAGGATTTTTCCTTTGTATTCAGATGTTTCTGTATTACTCCAATCAAATTTAAAATCAATATTATTATTATGGGTTAATGATGTGGTTTTAAAATTTTCAAGTTTGAAATAATTATTTAAAATAAGGCTATTACATTTAGTCAGGATAGTGAAAATACTGTCGTTTGAAAATGTGTTAACAGTCAGGTGATTGAAGGTGTGTTTGTTAAATTTGAATTCTTTGGTAAAAGCATTAAGTAATAGTTTGTTTTGGTTTGCATTATAATTGAATTTAAAAATTGAACTATCACTAAAGGATATATTAGGAATAAAGAATTTACTAATAAGACTGGTCTTTTTAAGATTCAGATCTAAGGTAAAGCTATTATTATAATCTAATTTTATTGTATCTGTAGAACTTTTTATTAAAGCGGATAAATAGTTATAATATAAATTTTGTATGGATTGAAACAATGTACTTGATTTATAATGTCCAATTAGTAAAGCATCAATATAATCTGATTTTAATACCAATTTTTGCGAGTCGTTAAATTGTTCAGAAATGAGACTCAAGGTATCAAAAGTCATTTCTGTATTATATTTAATAAGTTTAGTATTTGAGAAAATAATTTCCCCAATCGCATTATCAATATTTGATCCTTCAAAATTTGCCGAAACATCGCAATAAAATCGAGAAGTTGTATCTTTTCTATCAATATTTAAGCCATATAAATTCGTATTTGGAATGCTGGCATTAAAGTTAAAACTGGGAATTTCTTTTGAAAAATCAACCCCTCCCTTAAAATCGAGATGAATATTTGGATCCGAAATACTAAGAAAACCATCGTAGGTTCTTTCCGTTAAGTATCCGTCTAAAACTATATTTTGGTAATTATAATCGTTTATTTGGATACTGTGAATTGTTCCTTTTGTTGTAGCTTTTATTGTTTTATTCGTACTGGCAGAACCCTTTATTTGAGCATCCATGCTAATTTTGCCAATTCTTTTAGTACCGCTAACTAATTCTCCAACATTGAAATTACTTGTTTTAAGATTACCGCTAAATGCTAAACTTTTTGATGTGTCAGGTCGTAATGAAAGATCTGTGATTACATTGCCTAAGTCGGAAGTAAATTTCCCATTCGTAACAAAATCATCATAAAATCCGGAAAAGTTACCTTTGTAACTTATTATACCTAATTTGTTAAAGTTCTCCGGAACATTAATCTCATTTCCCCTTTTTAAGAATTTATTTATAATCTCAAAGTCTTTAGCACAGCTGGTTAATTTCTTAAAATCAACAAACATAAACATTTGTTTATAATTGGGTAAGCCATTTAAATTAAAATCAGTGATTAATTCGGTTTGTTCTCCAACATGAATTTTAAGATTTTTACCTTTAAATGTGCTAAGTTTACTATATGTTCTACCAGAGACAACAGCATTTAATGAGATGTTCTTAAATATGGGCACAAAAAATCCAATGTCCTTAAAACTAATATTCGATTCCTGTAATGCAAAATCAAGACGAATGTTTTGAGCAAACTTTTCGTATTCGTCCCAGTCATTCATTCTAAACGAAAGTGAATCTGAGTTTATAAAAGAATTTGACGTACGAATTTTAACATTTTTAAACATCATGTGTTTATCTCCAATACTCATGTTAAATTTCATGGAATAAACATTGAATCCGGATTGTTCTTTAAACTTTAGTTTCCTGGTGTAAAAATCTACTACGCCATTCTCAATTTTTAAATCACGAATCACTAAATCATCAATATTGCAATACAAATCATTAAAATTAACTCCATAATCGACATCTACTTTGCGAATAGATTTATACCAAAATTTCATTTGGTGCAGTTCAATATTTTTTAAAGAAATCTTCCATTTTGGTTTATCGGTTGGAATGGAATCTTTTTTTTCAGCACTCCTGATAATAAAAGCCAGATTAATTGGTTGTAAGGTGTCAAATTTATTTAGATAGAATTTTGCATCATTTAAATTGATATTATTTATATCAATAATTCGGTTTTTTCTGTCAAATTTCTTTAAAGTGCAAATTATTTCCTTTGAAAAGAGGAGAGTGTCCTGGAGCTGATCTTCTATATACACATTTTTTAAAACAATTCGGTTAAAAAATTTAAAGTACACGCTTTCAACTTCCAATTTGGCATTTAAATTTT
Source organism: Bacteroidales bacterium (assembly GCA_003446015.1). Taxonomy (GTDB): domain Bacteria; phylum Bacteroidota; class Bacteroidia; order Bacteroidales; family UBA12077; genus UBA12077. Next base: position 24,430 of record DMBU01000060.1, read on the forward strand.
CTGAAACTTCTTTTATTATTTTTTGTGTGAGATAAGTCTGTACTTTACTGCTTTTTAAAACAAAAAATACAGTTGTTGGCAAAGCAAAAATCACCAACAAGAAAATGATCAATATTTTAAATATTTTTTTAATACTTTTGCCCTTTCACGTTCTAACGCAAAAGAACTAAAAAAAATTATAATTAACTCAAATCTCAGGCAATAAATGAGCATTACAATACTAGGGATTGAATCATCATGTGATGATACTTCTGCAGCAATTATAAAAGACGGGTATCTTTTGTCAAATGTAATTGCAAATCAGGATGTTCATAAAGCATTTGGTGGTGTGGTACCTGAATTAGCTTCAAGGGCACATCAGCAGAATATAATACCAGTTGTTGATCAGGCTGTTAAGCGAGCAAATATTTCGAAAAATGATATAGATGCAATTGCTTTTACTCGTGGTCCGGGATTATTGGGATCTTTATTGGTAGGTACTTCTTTTGCTAAGTCATTTTCTTTAGCAATGGATATTCCGTTGGTTGAGGTAAATCATTTGCAAGCTCATATTTTGGTTCATTTTATTAAAGATATTGAGAAAGATAAAAAAATACCTGAGTTTCCATTCTTATGTTTATTAGTATCGGGAGGGCATACCCAAATTGTTAAAGTTACTAATTACCTGGAAATGGAAATTATTGGGCAAACAATTGATGATGCTGCAGGCGAAGCATTTGATAAATGTGCCAAGGCTATTGGATTACCTTACCCCGGAGGGCCACTTATTGACAAAAATGCACAACAAGGGAATAAAGATGCTTTTTCGTTTAGCAAACCCCGAATTAAAAATCTTGATTATAGTTTTAGTGGTTTAAAAACTTCATTTCTATATTTTATACGCGATAGTATAAAAACTAATCCTGATTTTGTTAAGGAAAATATGTTCGATATTTCTGCAAGTATTCAACATACTATTATTGAGATTTTAATGGATAAACTTGAAAAGGCCGTAAAAGGCACTGGAATTAAGCAGATTGCAATCGCTGGGGGTGTTTCCGCAAATTCAGGTCTGAGAAATGCTATTCAGGAAAGAGCGTTAAATTTGGGATGGGAAACCTTTATTCCTGAATTTAAATTCACTACCGATAATGCTGCCATGATTGCGATAACCGGATATTACAAATATCTAAATAAAGAATTTGCTAGTCAGGATATTGCTCCATTAGCCAGATTCCCATATTGAAACATTAAAAAGAAACTGTTTTTTGTTTTTTAGCCCAAAACATTGGACTAAAAATAACTAGTATGATAGCAAGCACGGATAATCCAATTCCGATTCCAAATTGATCGGCTATATATCCTAAAACCGGAGCTATTAGTGCTGCAATTATACTCTTTGCTTGTGAGTTTGCTGATAGGGCTGTAGCTAATACATCATCGTGATATAATTCACTTACATACGCAACTCCAATTGGATTTCGAAGATTTTCTATTAGATAAATACCTACATAAAAAAATATGGAGACAAAATAAAATCCATAATGAAAAAATATTCCACTCAGGAATGCTAATATAAAACCAGAAATCATAGTATAATTTAAGGACAATTCTATTGTTTTAAGTTTATCCTTTAGCTTTCCGGCTTTGAGTGAAGTATATGAAGTTAAAAGATATATGAAGAAATAAAATACACCAATAAACAGAGCTGAGCGTTGATTGTCTGATAAATAAAGCATAAAAGGGATAGATAAAGCAAACATCTGTATTATAGGTTGTAAATAATCTTTTATAGCTCTGTGAAAACCACTGTGAATGGATAGGTTTGCAATAGCCCTAAGAATTTGTGAGTTTTTAAATGAGAAAATAAAATCCTTCAGCACTTTAACCAGACTCTCTTTAATATTTTCAGCTTTCAAACTAATACTTTTTCCATTAAGCGATTTAGGATAAGTTGAGATTAGTAGAAGATCGAGAAAATATGGAATTGTTGAGAAAATAAATATGGATTTAAAATCGCCTGTGTAAAAAACTATTAAGCCCGCAATTAGAGATGAAATTGCAGATCCAATTTGAGACCAGGATCGGGTATGTCCATAATAATGAGCGCGTTGATCTCTCCATCCTTTAATTTTTAAGTAATCAAAAATCATTGCTTTATGAGTCCCTGTTCTAAATGCATCCCCAATTGCATAAAATATTATGGCCAGAATAAAAATGTAAAAAGAAGAGGATAAAAAGAAGATTAAAAACGAAATGATATAAAATAAAAATGAAATAATAAGAGATCTTTTACGTCCAAAAACATCAGCAACTACTCCGGAAGGGATTTCTAAAATATTAATAAAAATTTCCCGTATAGCGTATAATGTTCCAATTTGTAAAAAGCTGATGTTTTTTTCTAAAAAAAATAGAATCAGGAAAGGTTCAAAAAATCTTAGATTCTTTAAAAAACCATAAAAGCAGAACTTATAATATTGAACGTCTTTAACAAATTTAGTTTTCATTTTGCTTAAACTTTTTCAATTTGTAATAGTCAATAAAAACCGTACAATATTACTCAAATATAGAAAAAAAGATTTCATGTTTATCGATAAAAAATTATATTTGCCAACTTAAAATTAAATTATGAAAAAAATCTTTATTGCTATTCTTATTAGTTGCTCTTGTTCTTTATTATTTGGTCAAGAAGGTTTAGAAACAAGGGATGTTTATAAACAGACTTCAGACATAGCGCGTCAAGTACGCATGAATCAAGATACCCAAATTGGAATGAAAAAGAGTAAACTAAACTTCTTTCTTGATACAGAATGGAAAGGAGGAGTAATGTTCCAAAAAGATTCTGTGGTATTAAATAATTATTTGTATAGATATAATATTTATACAGATCAAATAGAATTGCGTTCTGTTGTTAACCCTAATAAAATTGATATAGTCTCAATAGGATCCCATAAATTTATTTTTATAGAATTCTTTTCGGAAGACAGCATTTTAAATCAAGGCTATTTTGAACTTTTAATAAACGGGGAATGTAAATTACTTCTTAGAAGAAAAATAAAGTTTATTGAAGGAAGAGATGACATAGATGCATATGGTGCAAGCTCTTCAACAAGTATTGGTGAGAGTTTGTTTGTCAAAAAAGGAGATGAACCTGCAGTTTTAATTGAAAAAAGTAAAGAGGATCTAAAGGAAATTTTATCAGACAAAAAAGGAGTGGTTGACTATATTGATAAACAGTTAATTATTTTTTTGACAGAAAAAAAGATCAAAGAAATAGTTGAGTATTATAACGAAATTTAATAAAAAAGTGGGTCTCAATTTTAAGACCCACTTTTTTATTGATGTTTCTTTAAAGATCTAATTGCAATAAAGATTGATCCTATTATCATTATTAAAAAACTCAAAGCAAATAATGCCTGACGTTTTATTATTTTAAGAACCGGAGCATTCTTGTTTGTTATATCTGTAACAATTGATAAAGCAAAATCGGGTAAACGAGTTGATGGATCCTGCTCAATATACATAAACTCAGCATTTAACTTTTGATCTTTAATTGTAAAATCTCCCTTTTGATCAGCTTTCTGAATAAATGCATTTAATATTAAACTATCAGGTATATATCGATTTATTGGCTCGTCAATTAATGGAAACTGATATTCGGTGTTTCCAAACCAATAATTTACAGAAACTACATTGTCATTTTCTGCAGTTATCTGCTTTAACCGATTCTTAAACATTTCCATTATTTTATCTGCTACCTCAGAGTAACTTCCTATTTCAATTAAAAACTTCCCGTCTTTTGTTGCCCTGTAAGAGTATGATTTAAGTCTTTTTGTAGAAGATTCAAACTGAAATCTCTCAGCAAAATAAGCTTTTGATGTTAAGATTCTGTTCAAATGATTAATTTTTTCTTCTCCGAAAACAGAAAAGTCTAATTTCCAATCAGGAGTATAGGTGGTGTTTACAACAACATTGTCTTCAATTATATATAAATCATGAAAAACGGAATCCAATCCTAAGGATTTGAGTTGTTTGTTAAGATTTTCTTTCCTTAGATCAACATCACTTTTGTTTGTAAGTTCTTCAAGCGCATTTTTTTGAATGTCGTAGAAAGATTTTTCAAAGGTTTTTAATGCGGATACTTGAAAATCACTAATTCCAATTATTTCATTTCGGATTTTTTGCCGAAGATCATTATCACTTTTTATTTGGATTTTAATAGCATCCTGGATAGTGATAATTGCCAATATAATATTGAGTAATAGTACAGTTGCAGTTACTTTAATGAATAGCAATTTGTAGATCGATTTCCTTTTTGAACTTTTGTCCATAACTGATTTTTTTGATTAAAAAACGATGGTTAAGTTAATAAAAAAGAAATTACTTGTAAAGATTTAATCATATTTTTATGAGATTCTGGTTGTTTATGTATTTTATAAAATGCGTATATTATTAAAATAATACTGATGAAATCTTGAAAATTAGTTTTATTATTTAATTTCGTGGCAGAGAAATAAAAAATACAATTATGATTGATTTAAAGCAACACAGTTTATACAAACCAATGGAAGCCGATTCAGTTATTTCAACTGTTTTTAATATTTATTTTAAGAGATTTTGGGTGCTTTTTTTCACAAGTTTTGTGGCTGCTTTTCTTATTCAGACAACGTTTTATCAATTAGGCTTTTTTGAATTAACAAAACTTACAGATCAGGAAGAATTAATTGAAATGATAGTTAACATGAGAAAAGAAATTTTAGTTGGTTCTATTGTATACTTCATTTTATATGGTTCACTGATTAGTTTTCTGATTAATTTTTTAATAAAAGTAGATTTAAATCCGCTATCGAATTTAACGGAAATATTTATTGAAACAATAAAAGGATATTCAATTCATATAATCTTTTTTCTAATAATTTCGATGATTATAGTTGTTATTGGTTCAAGTATAGGACTTCTTGTTTTTATAGTTGGAGTTATTGCTGCATTGTTATATCTGGGAACTATTTTAATTCCTGGATCAACTATTATTATTGTCGAAAATAAAAATGCCATTGAAGCAATAGGGCGAAGTTTTAAACTGGTACATAAAGATTTTTGGTCAATATTAGGAGCTTTGTTATTGTTTATTCTAGCAATAATCTTGATTTCTATTCTACTCAGTGCAGTTACAGTAATTCCTTACATAATTGCATTTTTTGATAATTGGCATGAAGCAAACAATATTAAAGATATCTTTAATTTAAAAACTTTTGATATTGGATTTTGGTCTGTAGTTATAAATTCATTTGTTTCTGCAATAACTTATCCACTATATGCTATACTTTCTTTGGTAGTATATTTTAAGTTGAAATACCTTGAAGATAAACATTTTAGTTGATTGAAATTTTACATGAATTATCGAGATTATCTTTCCTGAAAAATTGTGATGGTAAAAAAAATATTATTTTTTATCGTGACGCAACCATTTTAAATTTATTGCCATCTACATAGGTAGCATCAATTAATTTAGTTTTGTTTCAATACCCTAACCTAAATAATGATACTGCTTTAAAAATGCAGTAATTTTCAAAGACGTGGCGGTGTGTAAAAGCACCGCCTTTTTTTATTTTATAGGTTCTTAAGTAGAATAGCGCTTTCAAATTCAGCCTTATAATGAACAATTAAATTCTTTTTTATGTTTTGAAAAAGACTTATTTTTATTTTAAAGAAGCACTATGATAATTGTTATTTCTCCTGCAAAAACGTTGGATTTAAAACCCAACGTTCACACAAAAAAATATTCACTGCCATATTTTTTAGATGACTCAAAATTACTAATCAATGAACTTAGAAAATTAAACCCTAAGGAAATCGTTCGTTTGATGAAAGTTAATAATGAAATTGCAAATCTTAATTTCGAAAGAAACTTATCATGGAGGCTACCTTTCAATGAAGATAATGCTAAGCAGGCCATACTCACTTTTAAAGGGCAGGTTTATATTGGCTTAAATGCCAAAAGTCTAAAAGAAGAAGATTTGTTGTTTGCACAGGAACACTTAAGAATATTATCTGGATTATATGGAGTTTTGAAACCTCTGGATTTAATCCAGGCTTATCGGTTAGAAATGGGAATCCCTCTTAAAAATCCGAAAGGAAAGAATTTATATGAATTTTGGGGTAATAAAATTACAGATATGATTAATAAGGAGATTTCAAATCAATCACAAAAAACATTAATTAACCTGGCATCCAATGAATATTTTAAAGCAATTAAACCAAAACAAATAAAAGGCAATATAATTACACCAGTATTTAAAGAATTACGGGGAGATGTATTTAAGATGATTACGATTTATGCAAAGACAGCACGTGGTTTAATGAGCCGATTTATTATCGAAAACAGAATTGAAAACCCTGAAGATATAAAAGCTTTTGATACACAAGGTTATTTATATAATAGAGATTTATCAACCAAAACAGATTGGGTTTTTACAAGATAAAAAAGAGGAGAGTAACCAGCTCTCCTCTTAACACAACTAACCTATGATTACTCATGTCGCAAGGCATTGATAGGGTCCAATTTTGCCGCCTTGCGAGCGGGGTACCAACCAAAAAACACCCCTATTATTGAAGCAAAAAAGAAAGCCAGAAATATTGAATCAACAGTAATATTTATCGGCCAGTTCATAAAATGTGAAACCGAAAAAGCTATGCTAATTCCAAGTATAATACCAATTATCCCACCTGTTACGCTCATAAAAATGGATTCAATTAAGAACTGCCACATAATATCTTGTTCTCGACCCCCAACTGCCGAACGTAATCCAATTTCACGTGTTCGTTCTGTAACAGAGACATACATTATGTTCATAATCCCAATTCCGCCAACTAATAATGAAATACTTGCTATTGCTGCTAAAAGAGTAGTCATTACCTGACTTGTTGAAGAGAGCATACTCATAATTTCTTCCTGTGTTCTAATGCTAAAATCGTTCTCCTCGGAGCCTGTTAATTTATGAGCTTTACGCAATGTTTCCTCAATCTCTTTAACTGCTTGTTCAGAAGCAGTTTCACTAATCGCGGATGTAAATATTTGGTGTATTGAAGTAATAGCTAAGATTCTCTTTTGAACTGTCGTATATGGCACAATAAGAATATCATCCTGATCGGAACCAAATGTGCTTTGGCCTTTTGATTCAAGTATTCCAATAATTTCAAATGGAATCTTATTAAACCGTATTTTTTCCCCAATGGGATCCGAATTCTCTCCAAAAATATTTTCTTTTACTGTTTCTCCAATTAAACAAACTTTCGATGAGCGACGTATTTCTTCACTTGTGAATGAGCGACCTTTAGCAATTCCCTGATTTGTAATTTCAAAATAATATTCGTTAGCACCGCGCAAACTTGTTGGCCAGTTACTTGAACCTGAGATGATCTGACCATTTGTTTGTAACAAAGGTGTTACAGATTTAATGGAGGGGCATTGCGAAATTATCTTTTCACAATCACTAATTGTCAATTTTTTTGAATCTGATGATCCTAAACTTACTCCACCTCGACGTTCGCCGCTTGGAAAAACCATAATCAGGTTTGAGCCCATACTCGAAATATTTTCTTCAATACTAATTTTTGAACCTTCTCCAATTGCAAGCATGGCAATAACTGATGCTACACCTATTATAATTCCCAGCATTGTTAGTAATGATCGAAACTTATTTCGTAGTATTGACTGTATAGCTAATTTTATGAGATTTATGATTTTCATTAAGTTTTTATGCGTTAATTTCTTTCTTCAAAACCTTCTTCTGCGGGAAGGTTTTCTAACGCTACTTTAGCATTTTTGGGATTCCCGATTTTTTGATCTTTTAGGATTCGACCATCTCTGTATATAATGTTTCGTTTTGTAAATTGAGCAATATCCGTTTCATGTGTAACAAGAACAATAGTTTTACCTTGTTTATTCAATTCCTGAAAAAGCGACATAATTTCGTAACTTGTTCTGGTATCAAGGTTTCCTGTTGGTTCATCAGCTAAAATTAAAACAGGGTTATTAACAAGAGAACGAGCTATGGCAACTCTTTGCTGTTGTCCACCGGATAACTGATTGGGCATATGAAACATTCGATCTAACAGATTAACAGACTCAAGTGCTTTTAATGCTCGTTCTCTACGCTCTTTTGAATTAACAGTATTATTGTACAGTAATGGCAATTCAACATTTTTGAGAGCACTGGTTTTTGATAACAAATTATACGATTGAAATATAAATCCAATTTTTTGATTCCTGATGTGAGCTAATTGATTTTTATTTAACTCGTTTATAGGTTCATTATCCAATTTATATTTGCCATTTGTAGGTTTATCCAAACAACCTAATATGTTAAGTAAAGTAGATTTGCCAGAACCACTTGCCCCCATAATAGCAGCAAATTCTCCCTCAAGTATCTCCATATCTATGGCTCTTAAAGCTCGAACTGTAATGTCTCCTACATAATAATCCTTATCAATAGACTGAAGTGATATGATACTTTTATTCATTAACTTATTTGTTATTTTCTCCCAGGTCTGTCTGGCATAAAAGGACTACGTTGTTGGGATTCTTGTTCTTTTTTCTTTTTAATAATTTCATCGGTTATTACCTCTTCGCCTTCAGAAAGTCCTTCCAGAACTTCAATATTTGAACCATCTGAGAGCCCGATCTTTATTCGTTTGGGTCTGATGAAATCTCCAGTTTTCACCCATACCATTGTTTCACCCTCTGGTAACTCACGCGAAAAAAGGTCTTGCATTTTTCTTCCATCAGGCATTTGACCAGAATCCTGAATAGCATTAACAGACGATGATTCAATACCTTTCTTTTGCGATATCATTATATCTCTCATCTTAAGCATTACATCTTGTGATGGAGAATATCTAAGTGCTTTGTTTTGAATTTTTATTATGTTTTTCTTTTCTGCAGCTAGAATATTTAAATTAGCTGTCATACCAGGCATGAGTTTTAGATTCGGATTTGGAGCGTCAATTAAAACATTATAGGTTACCACATTTTGCGTAACAGAAGGCTCTAACCTTATTTGAATTACCTTACCTTCAAATTCATCATCAGGAAATGCGTCAACAGAAAAAATTACACGATTCCCGTCTTTCACCTGACCAATGTCAGCTTCATCGATGTTTGCAACAACTTGCATTTTTGTAAGATCCTGAGCAATAGTGAAAAGTGTAGGAGTGCTAAAACTGGCAGCAACTGTTTGCCCTTCAACAACATTTCTTGAAATTACTACTCCGTTTATAGGTGAAGTAATTGTGGCATAATTCAGATTTACCTGAGCTTTTTCCAGGCTGGCTTTGGATGCCAAATAGTTTGATTTTGCTGTTGAGTAATTCCACTTTGCCTGATCATATTCTGATTCTGCAACCGTTTTTGATTCAAATAGTAATTTTATTCGTTCGTAATTTTTTTTATAATATTCAAGGTTAGCTGATTTTTGTTCTAATTCAGCATTAGCGCTTTGTAATGATGAATGCAACATAATTGTATCTAAAATTGCAATTGTTTGCCCGCTTTTAACTCTTGAGTTAAAATCAACAAAAATATTTTGTATAATTCCTGAAACCTGGGTGCCAACCTCAACAGTTGTTATTGCTTCGAGCGAACCTGTAGCAGTAATTACAGAGCTGATATCTCCTTTTACAGCTTTTGTAGTTTTGAAACTCAGAATTTCTTTATTAGCACTTAAACGCCATATTGTTAATGTGGCAAATGTAATTGCTACAATGATTATTATATAGATAACTTTTCTCATTGTTTAAATTGTTATTGGATTACCTTGATAATGATCAAGTATTATATTTTTAAATATTAAATTGTATTTTGACTGTAATAAACTATTTTCAGCATTTATTAATTTTGTTTTTTCAATAAGAAAATCAACAGAACTTAACATTCCCGCATTAAATTTTTTGGTTGCATCATCATAAGATCTTTGGTAAGATTCTAATAGCTTAATATTGGAATCGTATTCTTTTTTAGCAGCTAATAAATCGGTATAAGCCTGTTCTATATTTTTGCGTAAATTATTTTTAGTATTAAGCAAATCCAGTTGAGAGTTATAGAAATTTATTTTAGATTTTTCAATTGAAGTCTTCGTTTCGAAATGATTAAAGATTGGTACCGATAAACTGAAACTGATGTTTTCATACAGGTTGTCGCTATATTGGTCAAAAAAAGGATAACTATTATAGTATAATGATGTCTGATCTTGCAAAACATATTCACTTGGATTACTTTCCAGGTAACCAACAGTAACAGATTCAATATTACCATAGCTTATCTGTTTACTTAAACTGGAAAATTGTGTTCCAACACCTGCATTTAAAGTTAATTTTGGTAATTGAGATGCTTTTGCAATCTTTATTCCTAGTTCTGTACTTTGATTATTTAATATGGCATTCTGAATTTCAGGCCTTACATTTAACGCTGTTTGATAAATTGTTTGAATAGATAGGTTTAGATTTTTGTATTGATCTTCAATTTTTATTTCCGGAATATCAATATCAAAATTATTATTAATTTCTATTTCCATTAATTGCATCAGGTTCAGTTTTGCAATTCGCAACTGATTTTCGGTATTTGTAACCGTCAATTCTTCGCTATATAATTGAGCTTCTAGTTGCAAATAGTTACTAATTGGCAACATTCCTGCATCAACCTTATTTTTAGTATTTTTCAATTGTTGTAAGGTTGATTCAAGCTGATTCTTTGATATTTTAATTTGCTCATTATAGAAAATAATCTCTAAATAAGCATTTGCAACGGAAAGACTTATGTTGTTTTTCGTTTGTTTAATATTATACTCACCTGCTGTGTAATTCAGTTTTGATTGTTTAATTAAATGATTATTTTGTAAACCATTAAAAATAGTTATACTTGAGTTTATAGAAAAAGTGTTTGTATTATAGGTATCATTTCCCCAATTAAAGTTTTGGTTATCGTTTGCATTTAATGAGGGTATTCGATTGGCTTTTAATTGGTTAATCTCTAATAGATTTATTTTATTCGAAAGTTCATTCTGCTTAATTTGTATATTATTTTCATATGCATACTCAATACATTTATTTAGAGTCCATTTGTCTGATTGGGACTTAACCTGATTTGAGATTAATAATGCTATGCTTATAATTATCAAGTATCTTTTTCTCATTTTAATGAAGAATTAAATCATCCAATATTACTTATGATCCATGAATTTAGCGAAGCAAATAGATTAACTAAAGTTTTATTGTGTTAAACTCAATTAATTTACCGAGGAATTTTATTTATTAAAAATTACGGTTGAGCTAATTGAATATTCTTTATCCAAAATTTTATTGGAGTAGATATATTCGTCATTAAAGATTGGTTAGGCATAACGCCTCCTATTCCAGACGGTTTGCCGCTTCCCATCCTACCTGAATTTTCTCCACTCATTCCACCTGGGGGTGCGTTTCCCATACCTTTTCCATCCGGACTATTACTTGACTGCAAATTAGCAGGAATAGGTTGATCAATAGATCCAGTTTCAAAACCAATACTTATGGATTTTGAACTTATATTTTTAAAATCCTTATATATAGAAGCAAAAGGAATTTTCATCTCATAACACATCGACTTGAATTCGTCCTGATCAATGGAGATTCTTATTCCGTAAGGGTTACTATACATGTAAAAGGTTTCGTAATATTCATTGAACCCTACAAACTCTCCTTCCAAAATTTGATTTTTTTCAAATTCAGGGTTTTTGTGCATGTTTTGTATTGAATTTCTATCCATTTTGGAAGGAATTTTTTGCTTTGGACATGTAATACCCAAAACTTCTTTTCTTTTTCCTGTTGTATCAAGCCAAATGGTTAAACCTGCTAAAAGGATTTTTTGCTGAATATCCTGATCAGTAATATTTAATCTAACATATAGATTTTCAGAATCGTTTGATATCCCATAAGATATCCCGGTACTTTTACTCTCTAATGTAGTATTCCAATCAGATGAAGAACCGTCAATTGTTAAAGCTGAGTCTTGGTAACCTGATTCATAAACACTGCAAGCTGTAAAAAGAATAGAAAATATTAATAGCTTAAATCTTATGTCTTTATCTTTTTTTTCGCATTTCATATTTCTTATTTTTTTTGTATTTCTGGTACGAAATTGAACTTTTTCATAATAAGCTAAGTATTAAGTTTCACAAATATTATGGAGAAAAAAGTAAGTTGAAAAAAAGATATACAAAAGAGGGAACATTTAAGACATAGAATAATTTTGTATCGACAAAAAAAGTGTTTGCCTTGAATAATCATTTAAATAAAATTTCTTTTATACCTTTGCCCAAAATTTATCGAAATGTGTTATGGAAGAAGAGTTTGATAGGAGCATAATATATTCACAAAACATTACAGAATTTATAACTGTTGCAGGCGAATATTGTTCTTTTGTTGAAAATACAAATAGATTTGATAAAAAAGATTTCTTGGATAAAACCAGAAAATTATTACCCTTGCTTTACTTAAAAGCTTCACTATTACCTAAATTAGAATCTATTTTCGATGATGAAAACGAAAAATTTGTTACAGAGGAAGAGTGGGAATTTATTCATAATTCTGTACAAAAAAAACTTGGTTTTCACGATGACTATCTTGAAGTGTTTGATCCGCTAACCCACGAACAGGTTGAACAAAGTACTGCATCAATTTCCGATAATCTTGCAGATATTTACCAGGATTTAAAAAATTTCATTACTCTTTATAATATTGGTACAGAAGAAATCATGAATGATGCATTGTGGGAATGTCAGCTTAATTTTGAAGAATTTTGGGGATTTAAGCTTTTAAATGCATTTAAAGCAATACATTATGTGTATTTTGGTGATAATGACTTAAATGATGATGAGTTAAATATAAAAGATGATAATCTTGATGATGATGTTGATACCAGTAATTGGATTATATCTAAACGCCAGGCTGATTATAGAGAAGAGGAGGAGTAAATGTTTGCTGAGAATGTAGAAAATTCAGAAATAAATGATTTACCATTATATCAATTTAGCGGAGGTATTTTTGTTATCGATACCTTTGATAAGTTAGATTACTATTTGCCATTAATAGTAGAGCATAAAATGCTTGGTTTTGATACCGAAACAAAACCCTCTTTTAAGAAGGGAGTTATTAATCCGGTTTCGCTGTTACAGATTACATCATCAACTCAGGCTTTTTTAATTCGAATAAATAAAATTGGCTTGCCAGACGAGATCAAAAACATTCTTAGCAATGAAGGGATAATAAAAATAGGATTAGCCATAAAAGATGATATAAAAATACTAAGAGATATTAACGAGTTTGAACCCCAAAGTTTTATTGATTTACAGGATTACGTTGGTGATTTTGGCATTGAAGCTAAAAGTTTAAAGAAGATTACTGCCATTGTTCTAAATAAACGAATTTCGAAATCTCAGCAGGTTACGAATTGGGAAAAAGAGGAACTTACAGAAGCCCAGCAAATATATGCTGCTACAGATGCCTGGGCTTGTTTGCAGGTATATAAGAAGTTAAATGACAAAAAATAATAAATTGAGAAAATGAATTATCCAAAAGTAATATTAAAATCGGGCAAAGATCAATCAGTTAGAAGATACCACCCATGGATTTTTTCGGGTGCAATTAAAAAAATCATGGGTCATGTGAACGAAGGCGATTTGGTTTTAGTAACTGACAATAAAGATGAGTTTTTAGCTATCGGACATTATCAGATTGGTTCAATAGCAATTCGAATAATATCATTTGAGGAAAAGGAAATCGATAAAAGTTTTTGGACTGAAAAAATAGTTAGCGCTTATAATCTAAGAAAAGAATTTGGCTTAGCCGAAAACGAAAATAACAATGTTTACAGATTAGTGCATGCAGAAGGAGATGGTTTGCCTGGCTTGATCATTGATTATTATAATGGTACTGCAGTGCTTCAGATGCATTCCATTGGAATGTATTTAAATATTGAAAATATAGTTCAGGCTTTAAAAGAAGTTTATGGCGAACAATTAACTGCCGTATATGATAAAAGCGAATCAACAATTCCTTTTAAATCAGATATCGAAGCAAAGAACGGTTATGTTTATGGTGTTTCGAATGAAAAGCTGGTTTTAGAATATGGAAATAAATTTAGGGTAAATTGGGAGGAAGGTCAAAAAACAGGTTTTTTTATTGATCAAAGAGAGAATAGAAAACTATTATCTGAGTATTCAAAAGATAAAGCAGTCTTAAATGTTTTCGGCTATACCGGGGGTTTTTCTGTATCGGCAATGCAAGGTGGAGCAAATTTAGTGCATACTGTTGATAGCTCTAAAAAAGCCATCGATCTTACCAATGAAAATATTGAACTTAATTTTGAGGATACAAGCAGGCATGAAGCTTATGCAGTCGATGCTTTTGAGTTTTTAAATGATATTGATCATAAATACGACATTATTATTCTCGATCCACCCGCTTTTGCTAAACATCATAACGTTTTATCAAATGCATTACAAGGATATAAAAGATTAAATGCCAAAGCAATAGAAAAAGTCAGGCCGGGAGGTTTGATATTTACATTTTCATGTTCACAGGTTGTTAGTAAAGACAATTTTAGAAAAACGGTTTTTACTGCTGCTGCCAATACAGGACGAAATGTAAGAATACTACATCAGTTAAGTCAACCCATTGACCATCCGATAAATATTTATCATCCTGAAAGTGAGTATCTAAAAGGACTGGTAATTTATGTAGAGTAAAATTATATTAGTATTTTTATATTCTTAAATGATAAGAACATGAAAAAGATTTCTCTAATTATATTTTTTTGTATTGCTTTAGCCGCTATAGTAAAAGCTCAGTATATTTATCCGATTAATGAATATAATGCTCAGTTAAAGGGATATGAATTATCCAATTTTGATATTCAAGATACCATATTATATCTCCCTTTGGGTGAAAGCGGTCTTCATGTTTTAAATATTAAGGATCTTAAAAATATACACGAATTATCTGTTTATATTGAATACGAGAAACGATCAAGAGAAAAAATTTATGGAGTTGCACATTGTGTTAAAGTTATTGATAATAAAGCTTATTTGTCTTATGGCCCGCTTGGTTTGAAAATCTTAAATATTACTGATCCAACAATGCCTTATGTCGTGGGCACATATTATAGATACCAGGATGTTTATTGTTCCGAAATTTATGAAAACTATGCTATGTTGGGATATATGGTTATGGGATTGGAAATTGTTGATTTTAGCAATTTGGAAGATATCAAAATGGTTTCCAGGAATAATGTTCGCGATTTTTCTGTAAAAAATATTCAGGTAATTCCTCCTTATGTGATCATTTCAGGTGGCAATAGAGGACTTCGGATATTTAAATTTGGAGAACCTTTTACAACATTTAAACAGGTTGAATTTACTAAAGAGCATTTAATGGATAATGAAGCACACAAATTATTAGTTAGGGGATCGACTGGTTATCTGGCGAACGACTTTAGAGGTCTCTCGGTGCTAAATATGGGATTACCCCTATATCCACTTGAAGTAAACAGCATAAAAACACAGGGGAAAGCTACAGAACTGGTAATTGAAGGAAATTACTTGTATGTGGCAAGTGGGAAATATATTGAGGTTTTTGATCTAAGAGAACCTGAAAAGCCTGAAAAAATTTATGAATATTCTGATAAAAATAAAGAGTTTCGTAGTCTTAAAATTCATGAAAACAAGTTGTACGCTTTATATAGTAACGGGAGTAAAGAATATGGAATTTCAATATTCGAGGTGGAGTAATAATTGTTTATCGATAAAATAGAGTTATTAGTCTTATTTTAAATAGCATATCTATATTTCGTTCTTTTATAATTAATAGCACGATTATCTTTACATTAAAATTTGAAATGAAAAAGAGTATTATTGAATCAAGATATTTTACAGTTCTCCTTCATGTACTTATTTGGAGTACTTTTTTTATTTTACAAATTTTATCATATCAATCATCTATGGCGGGTCGTCCAGTAAGATTGGAAGAGTTTGGTCCTGACAGGTTTTATTATCGGTTTATTTTTCAGTCATCAATTATATTAATCATCTATTATTTAAATTCGCAACTATTAATTCCAAAATTTTTATTTAAAAATAAAATATGGAAATATTTTATTTCTTTAATAGTAGTTATTACAGTTATAAATTTATTGGATACACAATATAATAACTATTTTGAATATCGCAGGGATTTTATGGGGAAGAAACCACCTATTACTTTATTTATCTCAATATTTATAATTGCAGTAAGTACGAGCATCAAATTAGCTCAAAAATGGATCGAGAATGAATCCAATCAAAAAGCAATGATTCATGAAAAAGTGAATTCTGAATTAACTATTCTTAAGGCACAAGTAAATCCGCATTTTTTGTTTAATACTTTAAATGGAATTTACTCACTTGCAAACTCAAAATCAGATAAAACTGCATCTGCAATAGTCAAGTTGTCTCAATTAATGAGATATATGCTGGATGAATCAAAACAGCAGTTTGTACCCTTATCCAGCGAACTTGATTATATAAATACCTTTATCGATTTGCAAAAATTAAGGTTGTTTGAGAATGTTAAAACTGAATTTAGCATTGAAGGAAACCCCGATAATATTAAAATACAACCTTTACTATTAATTCCATTTATCGAAAATGCCTTTAAGCATGGAACTGATTCTTCTAACGAATGTATAATTAAAATTGATTTAGATATTAAAACTGAATCAATCCAATTAATAGTTACCAATGATATTCTTAAATCAAGGAAAGACGACGGTAATTCTGGATTTGGGCTAAGCAATATCAGACGAAGACTTGATCTTGAATATCCAGAAAAATATATTCTTTCTACAGATGTTATAGATAATAGGTTTGTTGCTAATTTACAGATTAAATTATTATGATGAATTGTATTGCTGTTGACGATGAACCTTTAGCTTTAAATCTAATTGAAGATTTTACAAATAAAATACCATTTTTAAATTTTGTTAAGTCGTGCAAAAATGCATTTGAAGCAATTGATATTCTTCAAAAAGATAAAATTGATTTAATTTTCCTTGACATCAATATGCCAGGAATATCAGGAGTAGAGTTGCTGAAAAGTATTGAATACAAGCCACTTGTTATATTTACAACTGCATATTCGGAATATGCGGTACAAGGATTTGAATTAAGTGCTGTTGATTATTTGGTTAAACCATTTCTTTTTGAACGTTTCTTTAAGGCTGTAAATAAAGCGTACGAACTTTATAATTTAAAAAATAAAAAAGGAGTTTCTGTTTCTGAAGGTAATTCATATACTGAGGATTTCATTTTTGTTAAAGCTGATTATAGCAGTGTGAAAATCAGTTTGAAGGATATTTTATATATTGAAGGTTTAAAAGATTATGTAAAAATATTTTTAAAAGAGAAGAAGATTTTAACATTGATAACGATGAAAAAGATTGAAGAGAAGCTTCCTTCATCAAACTTCATACGCGTTCATAGATCGTTTATTGTAGCACTTGATAAAATTGAATCCATTCAGCGAAACAGGATTATTATCAATAATAATTGGATTCCGGTTGGAAACAGCTATAAAACAGAATTTTATAAACGAATTGAAGATGTTAATCTTTAACCCTCAATATTCCAGGTAAGTAAATCTTGTTTGTCTTTAATAATCTTATCATTATCCAATAACCATTGAATTACCTTAAGGTTCTTTTCTGTATTTTTCCCCGTTTTCGATACTAAATCATCTATTGAAACTAAATTGTATAGAAGTTTTTCTTTTAGTTCATCTAAAATTAAATCAAATTCATATTTGCTTAAATCTAACTCGTTTCTTCTGGTACAAACATCGCATTGTCCGCAACGATCAGGATTTTTGTCACCAAAATAGTTTAAAAGAATCTGACTACGGCATTTATTACTTGAAGAGGCATAATGAAGCATGGCATCAATTCTCTCAATGTATCTGCTTTTCCTAAACTCATAGTTCTCTTTTGAGATATATAGAGATTTTTCGTCTAATCTTTCTTCAGTAAAAACAATAAACGGATTTTTCTTTTTAGGAATGTAATTTAAAATTCCCATTGAATCTAAGTTGTTTAAATACTTAAAAACAACTTCAATATCAACATTCGCTTTTTTAGCAAGGGAACTTTCGTCAATATTAACATAATCAGAAAATAAACCAGTATACGATCGTAAAACCAGCTTTATGAATCCATCGAATTTAGCATTAGCAATTTGAAATTTATACAAATCATCTCTTTCAACCAGAAAGTGAAGCTTCGACATGCTAAATAGCTCATCTGTAAGTTCAATATAACCTTCACGTTGAAGGAATTTTAAACTACTATAAATGGTCATTATGTTAAAATTATAGTTCTTGGCAAAATCAGAGATAATAAAATCAAAAGACATATGTTTTCCCCCGCCATATGGAACCTGAAAATAGTTACCCAGAGCCTGATATAAAGCTTTTATCTCAGTTATTTCAGGAAAATTTCTCAGAACTCTTTGTTCTGCTTTAACCTTATCAGCATTATTATATAATAAAACGGCTACTGCTTTTTTCTCATCTCTGCCACCACGACCAGCTTCCTGAAAATAGGATTCAATGCTATCGGGTAAATCCAGGTGAATTACAAAACGAACATCAGATTTGTCGATTCCCATACCAAATGCATTTGTTGAAACCATTACCCTGGTTTTTCCAACTTTCCATTCATTTTGTTTTGTACTTCTTGTTTCATGGTTTAAACCGGCATGATAATAATCGGCAGATATTTTATTTTTTTGAAGAAACAGAGCAGTCTCCTTAGTAGTTTTTCTATTACGTACATAAATAATTCCACTCCCTTTTACTTTATTAATGGTTTCGATCAGGTAACTCAATTTATCATCAATCTCACGAACCAGGTAAACAATATTTTTACGCTCAAAACTTTTTCGAAAAACATTTTTTTCTTTAAATTCCAGCTTTTCCTGAATGTCATCAACAACTTTAGGTATTGCGGTTGCGGTTAGGGCCAAAAAAGGAACATCAGGAATTAATTCTCGCAATTCCGAAATTTGTAAATACGAAGGTCTGAAATCATATCCCCATTCCGAAATACAATGTGCTTCATCAATGGCAATTAGATTCACTTTCATATGTTTTGCTCTGATTTTAAAAATCTCAGTTGAGATTCTCTCAGGTGATATATAAAGAAATTTAACATCCCCATAAATACAATTATCAAGTGCAATTTCAATCTCATTTCTTGTCATTCCGGAAAAGATAGCAACTGCTTTTATATCTCGTTTAAGAAGATTTTCAACCTGATCTTTCATTAAAGCAATTAATGGAGTAATTACAATACAAATTCCTTCTTTCGACATTGAAGGCACCTGAAAGGTTATTGATTTACCTCCTCCTGTAGGCATCAAGGCAAGCGTATCTTTCCCTTCCATTACAGAACGGATAATATCCTCCTGTAAAGGCCTGAACTTTGAGTAACCCCAGTATTTTATTAATATTTGCTCGTATCGGTTCATTCGTTAACGGAAGATACAAAATTATTTTTGAACATTAAAAAATGTTAAAAAAATCAAATGTATCGATATTATGAGATTTTCACCTGATATTACGCTAATTTTTTGTAATTTGGCACAATTTTAAAATCCACAAAAACCTTAAATAAAATGTCATTTTTACAGGATAAAGTAGTATTAGAAGGACTTACATTTGATGACGTATTGTTAGTGCCTCAGTATTCGGAAGTTTTACCACGCGATGTGGATGTTTCAACTTATTTCTCGAAGAATATTAAACTTAATATTCCAATCGTATCGGCAGCAATGGACACCGTTACCGAAGCGCATTTGGCAATTGCTATTGCACGTGCAGGTGGTATTGGAGTAATTCATAAGAACATGAGTATCGAGGAGCAGGCTAAGCAGGTAAAATCTGTTAAGCGTGCTGAAAGTGGAATGATTTACGATCCGATTACAATTAAAAAGGATAATTCTGTCTCCGATGCTTTAAATTTAATGAAAGAATATAAAATTGGGGGAATTCCTGTAGTAGATGATAATAATGTATTGATTGGTATTGTTACCAACCGTGATTTACGCTTTGAGGTTCATTTGGATAAAAAGATTCATCAAGTAATGACATCAGAGAATATTATTACTACTCATAAATCAACCGATTTAGAAAAAGCAACAGAAATTTTAAAATGTCATAAAATTGAGAAATTGCCAGTTGTTGATGATGATCATAAATTAATTGGCTTACTAACTTATAAAGATATTACTAAAGTTAAAGATAATCCAACAGCTTGTAAAGATTCAAAAGGTCGTTTACGTGTAGCCGCAGGAGTTGGCGTAACTGCTGATACTTTACAAAGAGTAGATGCGCTTGTTCAGGTTGGTGTTGATGCAATCGTTATTGATACTGCACACGGCCATTCAAAAGGTGTTATGGATATGCTTAAAGCTGTTAAGAAACAATTTAAGGGAATTGATGTTGTGGTTGGGAATATTGGTACTGGTGAGGCTGCCAAGGCTTTAGTTGAAGCTGGTGCTGATGCAGTAAAAGTAGGAATTGGACCCGGCTCAATATGTACAACAAGGGTTATAGCCGGGGTTGGATTACCACAATTGACAGCAATATATGAAGTTGCTAAAGCTATTAAAGGATCAGGAGTTCCTGTTATTGGCGATGGTGGCCTAAGATATTCTGGTGATATTGTAAAGGCAATTGCTGCTGGTGCAAATACGGTTATGGCAGGTTCATTATTTGCTGGTACTGAAGAATCTCCTGGTGAAACGATTATTTATAATGGACGAAAATTCAAGTCGTATCGTGGTATGGGATCAATAGAAGCGATGCAACAGGGATCAAAAGACAGATATTTTCAGGATGTTGAAGATGATATTAGTAAACTTGTTCCGGAAGGAATAGCTGCCCGGGTTCCATTTAAAGGCAGCTTGTCGGAAGTAATTTATCAGTTGGTTGGTGGACTGAGAGCAGGTATGGGTTATTGTGGTGCAGCCAATATTGAAACTTTAATGAGTGCAAAATTTGTAAGAATTACAAACGCGGGGGTAGCCGAGAGCCATCCTCATGATGTTGCAATTACTCGTGAAGCTCCAAATTATAGTCGTCAGTTTTAATTAATTTAACTATTTGATTAAACCTTTAAGTTCATGAAAAGATTAAGTTTGTTTATTTGCTTTGTTTTAATGCTTTCCAATGTTTTTTCACAAAAGTCCAATGATGAAGTATTATTGCATATTGAGAATCAGAAAATTACAAAAGAAGAATTTCAGCGAATTTATGATAAAAATAAAATAAATATGTCAACAGGTGAAATTACTCCTGTTGATGAATATTTGGAACTTTTTATCAATTTTAAACTAAAGGTTTATGAAGCAGAAAAACTAGGCTTTGATACAACGAAATCCTTTATAAATGAATTTGAAGGATATAGAAAGCAATTAGCGAGTCCTTATCTGGTAGATGAAGAAGCCAATAAAAAGATAATTAAAGAAGCTTATGAAAGAATGCAATTGGAAGTAAGAGCCAGTCATATTCTTATTAAGCTTGCACTGGATGCCTTACCAGTAGACACACTTGCCGCTTACGAAAAAGCAATGGATATTCGAAGAAGAATATTGAAAGGAGAATCATTCGAAAGTGTTGCAAAAGGAAGTTCAGATGATCCTTCAGTTAAGAATAATGGAGGTGATTTAGGTTATTTTACTGTTTTTCAGATGATATATCCTTTTGAAAATGCAATTTACAACTCTAAAATCGGAGAAGTAACAAAACCAGTAAGAACCCGATTTGGATATCATATTATTAAAGTAACTGATAAAAGAAAAGCAAGAGGAGAGGTTAAGGTAGCTCATATAATGTTAACAGTGCCTCGGGGAACTACTTCTGAAATTGAAAAACAAAAAAGACAATTATGCAATGAGTTATACCACAGAGCGATGCGGGGTGAAGATTTTTCTGAACTGGCAAAAGAATTTTCTGACGATAAGGGATCTGCAAGAAATGGAGGTGAGTTACCTTGGTTTGGATCAGGAAGAATGGTTGAAGAATTTGAAAAAGCATCCTTTGACTTAAAAACTAACGGCGAGATTTCACAACCTGTTCGTACAGGTTTTGGTTGGCACATAATAAAAAGAATAGATCGTAAAGATATCCCTCCTTTTGAGGAGGCTGTTGATGAAATTGTCAGAAAAATAAATAAAGACCAAAGATCTGAAGTTGCTCTTAAATCATTAGTAAATAAATTAAAAAGTGAATATAATTTTAAAGAAGAAACAGATAATTTGCCTGTGACATACGATACCATAGAAAATGTTTATGTATTAAAACAGGTATATTTATTGGATAATGCCAACTTAAATAAGACCTTGTTTACTTTTTTGGATAAAAAATATTTAGAAAAGGATTTTGCCTTATACGTTGAGAATAATAGAGGAAACAAAGACCTTAAACCTTATAACTATAAAATGTTATATGACGAATTTGTAGAAGAAAAGATCCTTGAGTTTGAAGAATCAAGATTACCAGAAAAATATCCTGATTATAAATATTTACTTAAGGAGTACCATGATGGAATGTTACTTTTTGAAATAACTGACCAGAAAATATGGTCAAAAGCAGTTGCAGACTCAATTGGTCTTCAAAAATTTTATAACGATCATAAAAAAGATTATAAATGGGACGAAAGATGGAAAGGATCTGTATATTATTGTTCAAACGAAAACACATATAAGGCCGTTTCAAACATAATTGGAAAAAGAAGTTTTGGTAGAAAAATCACAAACGATGATCTTTTAAAACAATTTAATACAAATGAAGAAGTTTTAAAAATTGAAACAGGAACCTTTGAGCAAGGTAAAAATGAAGCAGTCGATTATTTTGTTTGGAATAAAGAAGAAAGTGGTATTAACAAACAATATATCTTGATTAATGGAGATAAAATCTCCTCTGAGGTAAAAAAGTTTAATGAATGTAAAGGATTGGTTATCTCAGATTATCAGGATTATTTAAATGAAGAATGGATAAAAAGTTTGCGCGAGCAATACAATATAAAAGTAAATAGTGCAGTTTTATCATCTGTAAAATAAACTGATATGATGAACTTTAAAGGAACACTTCTAATTGTTATACTAATTTTTGCATTATCATGTAAAAACAAATCTGTTGTTGAAGAAAAACCTTTGGCAAGAGTTCATAATAAATTTTTATACAAATCAGAAATGAAGAGTTTATTTAATTCAACCATTTCAAAAGAAGATAGTATTGTAGTTGCAAGAAATTATATTAATGACTGGATTAAGAAACAATTATTGGTACAAAAGGCTGAATTAAATCTAAACGAAGAAAGTAAGGATATTGAAAAACAGATTGAGGATTATCGTTCTTCACTCCTAATTTTTAAATATAAACAAGAGCTAATAAAACAAAAACTTGATACAGTAATAACAAGTGAAGAAATTGAAAATTATTATAATGAATATTCAGGAAATTTTATTCTGAATTTTAATATTGTAAAGGCTCTTTATCTGAAAATCTCAAAAGAAGCGCCTGGAATAGATAAAATTAAGCGTTGGTATAAGTCAACAGATGCTGAAGACTTATCGAGGTTAGAAGATTACTGCTACCAATATGCTACAAAATATGATGATTTTAATAATAGCTGGATCCCATTTAATAATTTATTAATTGAAATTCCTACAAATATCGGCGATCAGGAAAGATACTTAAAATACAATACCTATATTGAGACTGAAGATGACTTGTATTATTATTTTGTAAAAATTAATGAGTTCAGTCTGAAAAGTACAATTCAACCTTTAGAATATGCTAAATCGAAGATTAAAAGCATTTTATTAAATAAGAGGAAGTTTACATTTCTTGAAGAACTTGAAAATTCAGTTTATAATGACGCATTAAATCATAACGAATTTGTAATTTATTAAATAAATAAAACATGAAAATTAACTTTTCTAAAAAGACACTTTTAATTCTGCTTCTTATTTTATCAGTTAAAATTGCCGGCAGTCAGGAAAAAATAATGATCGATAGAGTCGTTGCAACTGTTGGAGATAAAATAATTTTGCAATCAGATATTGAAAATCAGGTTATACAAATTGTTACACAAGGATATCCCGCATCTGAAAATATGGATTGCGAAGTATTAAATCAATTATTAACTCAAAAATTATTACTAACTCAGGCCGAATTGGATAGTATCCAGGTTGGTGCTGGCAGGGTTGAGTCTGAGCTGGAACGAAGATTGATGTATTTTATAAGACAAGTTGGTTCTGAAAAGAAACTTGAAGAATTCTATAACAAATCAATAATTGAGATTAAAGAAGATTTTAGACCTCTAATTGAAGAACAACTGAAAACTCAAATGATGCAGAGTAATCTCGTATCGGAGATTGATATCTCACCTCGTGCGGTTCAGAAATTTTATAAGGATCAGCCTGATGATAGTATCCCAATGATTAATACTCAATATGAAATTAATCAGATTTTAATTTATCCCTCTCAGAATGAAGAAGCAAAAAATGAAGCTAGAGAAAAACTGCTAAGTTTACGACAAAGAATTATTGATGGTGAAAGGTTCTCAACACTGGCTGTTTTGTATTCAGAAGATCCCGGATCTGCCAGACGTGGAGGAGAACTTGGGTTTAGATCAAAAGATGAATTGGATCCTGAATTTGCAAAAGCCGCATTTAAACTAAGCGATGATGGTGGCATTTCCAGGATCGTTGAATCTGAATATGGATTTCATATAATCCAATTAATTGCCAGAGAAAGTAATCAGGTTAATGTTCGTCATATTTTAGTAATTCCAAAAGTTGATATTGAACAAAAAGTAGCAACTAAAAATAAACTTGACAGCATTACAAATCTTATAAAACTTGACAGTTTAACTTTCGCAAAAGCTGCTCTTAAATTCTCGGAAGATGAGCAATCAAGACTTAACGAAGGATTAATGGTAAATCCAATGAATGCTTCAACACGATTTGCCTTAGATGAATTACCTTCAAACGAATATAGTGTTATCAAAGATCTTAAAATAGGTGAAATTTCCCAGCCTTTTGAGTCGAGAGATGAAAATGGTAAAATCGCATATAAAATTGTAAAAATTAAAAAACAGATCGAGGCACACAGAGCAAACTTAAAAGATGATTATGAACTAATCGAACAAATGGCTCTCATGGAAAAACAAATGGAAGTGGTTGATAAATGGATTGAGGAGAAGAAAAAGAAAACCTATATTCATATTGATGATTCAGCATTAAAATGTGAGTTTCTAAAAAACGGATGGATTAAATAAACAGGATTAACGTGATTTAATGAACAAATTTCGATTTTATATACTCTTTCTGATTAATTTATCTTTTGCATCGGTTATTTATGCTCAAAACAAAGAAAAAATAAATATTTTGAATTCAGATTTGTTTGTAGGAGGTAAAGGAGCTAACAGTGTAAGAAGATTTTTAGGCAATGTCGCTTTCGAACATAAAAATGCAACCATGTACTGTGATAGTGCCTATTTATACAGCAAACAAAATTTAATTTATGCGTATAGCAATGTTCATGTTAGCAGAGGTGATACTGTACATTTATATGGCGACTTTATGTTGTATAACGGAAATACTGATATTGGGAAATTCAGACATAATGTTCGATTAGAAAACAAAGAAACTACTTTATATACAGACTCTCTCGATTTTAATAACGCTTTAAATATTGCCTATTATAATGTAGGTGGTAAGATAATAAATGAAGAAAATACTTTAACCAGCATTATAGGTTATTATTATGCAAACGATGACATGTTCTTTTTTAAAGATAGTGTTGTTGCAACAACCCCTGATTATACAATGTATAGTGATACAATGGAATATTACACTGAGAAAAAAATAACATATTTTAAAGGGCCAACGAATATTTTAAGTGAGGAGGATCATTTGTATGCTGAAAACGGATGGTATAAAACCGAAGAAAAAAAGTTTCAATTTAATAAAAATGCATGGTATCAGAATAAAGAAAAAATCCTTAAAGGTGATAGTTTGTTTTATGATGAATTAAATGGAATTGGTATCGCAATTCAGAATATTGAAATGATTGATACCACCGAAAACATGATTCTAAAAGGAAATTATGCTTATTATACTAAAGAACCTGAAAGTTTTATAATTACCGATAGTACTTTATTAATTCAGGTTTCAAATTATACTGATTCATTATTCTTGCATGCAGATTCAATTACTTCAAATTATGATTCAAGCGGAACGTATAGAATCTTAAAAGCTTACCATAAGGTTAAGATTTTCAGATCCGATTTCCAGTCCAGGTGCGATTCTATGGTTTACAATTTTGAAGATTCAGTTATAACAATGTATACCGACCCGATTATTTGGTCAGAAGGAAGTCAAATGACAGCAAAAAAGATAGAAATACATATTAAAGATGATAAGATTGACTTTTTTAAGCTGTTGAATACTGCATTTATTGTTTCTCAGAAAGACTCAGTTAGCTATGATCAGATAAGAGGTAAAGAAATGTTTGGATATATAAAAAATAATCAGTTAAGCCGAATTGATGTGTTTGGGAATGGACAAACAATTTATTTTACAATCGATGAAAAAGAAAATGAGATTGTTGGAGTAAATTTCGCTGAAAGCAGCGATCTGATTATATACTTAAATAAAGGTCAGTTAGGTAGAATTAAACTTATAAAACAACCCACAGGAACTTTATATCCCATAGGCGAACTTGAAGAAACAAAACTGAAAGATTTTAGATGGCTCGAAAGTTTAAGACCGAAATCAAAAAAGGATATATTCTTTTGGGAATAAAACGAAAAGGGACTTTTATGTCCCTTTATTATTTTAATATTCATCTTCGTTAAAAAAGAAATCGTCCTTACTTGGATAATCAGGCCAAATGTCCTCAATGCTTTCATAAATTTCGCCTTCATCTTCAATCTCTTGAAGGTTTTCGATTACTTCTAAAGGCGCACCTGAACGAATAGCATAATCTATAAGTTCCTCTTTAGTTGCTGGCCATGGTGCATCTTCTAATTTTGATGCTAGTTCTAGTGTCCAATACATATATAATTAATTTAATTATACCCTTAAAATTTTGCAAATATAAAAATAAAATTGAAAAACAAAACTTTTTTAAACTAAACTCTCGGTTTCCAAGCTATTTCTTTAGCATATAGGTCAATAGAGAATTTGCGCGAAAGTACAAATAAAAAATCCGATAATCGGTTTAAATACTGAATTACTTTCCCACTATTTTTAAACTGGTTTTGCACTTTTATAGAAAGTCTCTCTGCTCTTCTACATACATTCCTTGCTATATGGCAATATGAGACTGTCGGATGACCTCCTGGTAAAATAAAAGATGTTAATGGAGGTAAATCTTTTTCCATTTCATCAATTTCTTTCTCAAGAGTTTCGATATCGCTATCGTACATCTCAGGAATTTTAACTTTGCAGTTTTCACAATCAGTTGCTAAAATTGAAGCACATGTCATTAATCTGTCTTGAACCTCAATAAGTATCGAAAATGTATGTTCATCAATTTTCTGATCCCGAATTAATCCAATATAAGATATTAACTCATCTACCGTTCCATAAGCTTCAATCCTATCGTGATACTTTGGTACCCGGGTTCCTCCAATTAGAGATGTTTCTCCCTTATCACCAGTTTTTGTATATATTTTATTGTCCATATTATGTTTTTTTAAGACAACGAACTAATGTCGAATTTGTTTACTTTTTTAATAAAAAGTTTAATTAAATGTTGCGGGATTAGGATTTATTTCATCCGATTCAATCATTCCATCCTTTAATCGAATAATACGATGTGCATGATGTGCAATATCTTCTTCGTGAGTTACAAGGATAATGGTGTTTCCAAGTTTGTGTATATCATTAAACAAGTTTAAAATATCCATTGAGGTTTTCGAATCCAGATTTCCTGTAGGTTCATCCGCCAAAATAATTGAAGGAGAATTTACCATTGCCCGCGCAACAGCAACTCTTTGCCTTTGCCCTCCTGATAATTCATTTGGCTTATGAGCCATTCTGTCTTCAAGACCAACACTTACCAATACTTCTTCAGCTCTGGTCAGTCTTCCCGTTTTGTCGATACCTGCATAAATTAAAGGAAGAGCTACATTTTCCAGCGCTGAATAACGTGGAAGCAAATTAAATGTCTGAAAAACAAATCCAATTTCTTTGTTTCTGATCTCAGCCAATTGGTCATCTTCTAACTGACTAACATTTGTATTATTTAAAACATAGTCGCCTCCGGTTGGAGTATCCAAACAACCGATAATATTCATTAACGTAGACTTTCCCGAGCCTGAAGGACCCATAATAGCAACATATTCATTTTTGTTTATCGATAATGAAATTGATCTTAATGCTCGAATAGTTTCAGTTCCAACCTGATAATTTTTTACTAATTTATTGATTTCTATTATTTTATTCATTGTTGTAAGCTTGGTATTTTAACGAAAATACGAATTTAATCAAATTAAAAAGTTTTACTTAAATTTTTTATTAAAACTTAATAACATAATGTTGTTTTGACAATTCTTTTCTAAAAAAGATTAAACCTATCCTAAACAGATCAATGGAAACATTTACCTTAGAGTGGTTTTGTATGATTTTCCATGCTTCTTCCATCTCTATCGACCAATGAATGTCGTCAAATATAAAAATGGATTCGTTATGAGATTTTTTCAAGCATGCTTCAAAATATTTTAAAGTACTGTTTTTCTTATGATTTCCGTCAAAAAATACTAAATCGAGCTTTTCATATTTTTCAATTACAGAAGCGAGAATCATATGAAAATCTCCGTTAATAAATTCAGTGTTTTGCTTAAGTTCTGATGCAATTGTTTTCGCTATTTTCATTTTCTCTTCCACACCCTCAATACTAATTAGTTTTGACAAGGGTACTGCCTGAGCAATGTATGCTGTGCTTATTCCAACCGATGTGCCCAACTCAAGAATCTCTTTTGGATCAAAATACTGTACCAGCTTATAAATTAAACTACCGTATTTGGGACTTACAGAAGACCTTTTAATGATTTGTCCAACACTTGTTTTTCGCAATTTTTTGTAACTCGATCCTGCACCAATTTCTTTAAAATCTAATATCTCTTTTGATTTTCTATATTTTTTATGAATGTTCTTTGCTTCGTTTAAATCCTTAGTTATTATTTTATTAATAAAGACATTTTTAATAAGCTCATAAACGAAAGGAGAGTGAATACCATGACCCTTTTTATGCTTTGCAAAAAGCCAATATTTAATGTATTTTAGAGCATATATAAATCGATAAATCATATTCTAAGAATCTAAAAAAAGCTTATCATTGTGTGACAAATATAACTTTTATCAAATTCCAAATAACAAAATACTTATCGCAAAGTATTTATTATTTTAGAGCAGAATATTTATTATGCAAGATTATTTACAACAAGAAATAAAATTTTTAGCAGGTGTTGGACCCAAAAGAGCAGAATTGCTTAATAAGGAATTGGGAATATACACCTTCGAAGATTTGTTGTATTACTTTCCTTATAAATATATTGATCGATCTAAGTTCTATAAGATTAATGAATTAAATCCGAATTTACCCTACATCCAATTAAGAGGAAAGATAGTAAGTTTTGATACGCTTGGTACTGGAAATAAAAAAAGACTTATCGCATATTTTTCTGATGGAACTGGAACAATAGAACTGTTGTGGTTTAAAGGGTTAAGCTATATCCAGAAAAGTCTTTTGTTAAACAACGAATACATTATTTTTGGGAAACCCGGATATTTTGGTGGTAAATACAATATTATTCATCCTGAAGTTGAAGATAGTTTAAAAAGTCAGAATGTAATTCAGGCTAAACTTCAGGCACATTATAATACAACAGAAAAACTGAAAAAGAATTTCTTGCACTCTAAGGCCGTTTCGAAGCTTGTAAATAATCTTTTAATCATTTTAAAAAATAAAATTCAGGAAACTTTACCTGTTTTTTTATTAAATAAGTACAAGCTGATTTCACTTGATGCTGCTTTAGTTAACATCCATTTCCCACAAAATGCCGATTTATTAAAGAAAGCCATTTACAGATTGAAATTCGAAGAGCTATTCTATATACAGTTAAATATTTTGCAGAAAAGATCTTTTCGCATCCAAAAATCTATTGGTTATGTTTTTTCAAAGGTTGGCGAGTATTTAAATCGTTTTTATCAGGATAATCTTCCTTTTGAATTAACAGATGCGCAAAAGCGTGTATTAAAAGAGATTCGAAAAGATCTTGGGTCGGGAAAGCAAATGAACCGATTGCTTCAGGGCGATGTTGGAAGTGGAAAAACATTGGTCGCCCTAATGAGTATGCTTATAGCATTAGATAATGGTTTTCAGGCATGTATTATGGCTCCAACGGAAATTCTGGCAAATCAACATTTTACTACAATAAAAGAACTTTTAATTGGATTACCGGTTCAGGTTGATTTGTTAACAGGTTCAACAAAGACAGCAGCACGGAAAACAATACACGAGAATTTAAGAAATGGTGATTTAAATATTCTAATAGGAACGCATGCTTTAATTGAAGATACTGTTCAGTTTAAAAATCTGGGATTGGTCATTATTGATGAGCAACATCGTTTTGGAGTAGCACAAAGAGCGAAACTTTGGACAAAAAACGATCAGCCATCGCATATTTTGGTAATGACAGCAACGCCAATTCCCCGTACTCTTGCAATGACCATTTATGGGGATTTGGATATTTCTGTAATTGATGAATTACCTCCCGGTCGAAAACCAATTCAAACAACTCATTTGTACGATTCGAGAAGATTAAGAATGTTCGGTTTTTTAAAGCAACAGATTGAGCAGGGCCGACAAATTTATATTGTCTACCCATTAATTAAAGAATCTGAAAAAATGGATTACAAAGATCTCGAGGATGGTTATGAAAGTATTTCCCGGGCATTTCCTCCTCCTAAATATGCAGTAAGTGTTGTTCATGGAAAAATGAAGCCACAAGAAAAAGATGCTGCTATGAACCTTTTTATTAAAGGTCAAACACATATTATGGTTGCCACAACGGTTATAGAAGTAGGGGTAAACATTCCAAATGCATCGGTAATGGTAATTGAAAGTGCCGAACGTTTTGGTTTATCACAGTTACATCAGCTTAGAGGAAGGGTTGGTCGTGGAGCCGATCAGTCATTTTGTATCTTAATGACATCCTATAAACTGTCAAACGAGGCTAGAAAACGTATCGAAATTATAACGCGCACAAACGATGGTTTTGAAATTGCAGAAGCCGATTTAAAATTACGTGGGCCGGGCGATATGGAAGGCACCCAGCAAAGCGGATTAGCCTTTGATTTGAAAATTGCAAATCTCGGACAGGATGGACAATTAATACAGTATGTTCGTGATATTGCAGAGGGAATTCTTGATGATGATCCCGAACTAAAAAATTCAGACAATTTTATTTTCGCAAAACAACTCAAAAAAATCTCAAGCAAAAAAGTTGATTTTAGTGTAATAAGTTAGAAAATTTCAAGTTTTTAGTTCAGGGTTTAAAGTTTACTAACAGATACTTGTTTCTCGATTGATTTAAACCTGTAACCAGCAATTAGTAACCAGCAAGCAGTTAATGAAAAAAACATTTTTACTCATTCCATTTTTACTCATTGCAGTACTTGTAAAATCTCAAAATAAACTCTGTGAGATAAAAAATCAGGCATTTAAATCAGGCGAAACCCTGGATTACGTTATAACTTATAATTGGTTTCTGGTGTGGACTGATGTTGGTGGTGTAAGATTTGAAGCAAAAAAGGACAAGATATTTAATCAGGAAGTTTATAATTTAAAAGGTACAGGAGTGACTTATTCTTTTTACGATTGGTTTTACCAGGTTAGGGATGTATATCAGTCGTGGGTAAATCCTGATAATTTATTGCCGGTTTATTATCATCGTGATGTGGATGAAGGAGGTTATTTAATTGATATAAAATACAGGTTTGATTATAATAAAATGCTTGCATATTCGGAAGTTGAAAAAACCAATAAGCCCTTTTATAAAGATACTATTTCTATTCCCCCTTGCACATATGATCTTATATCTGTTATTTATCAGGCACGGAATATTGATTTTTCGAAATATAAAAAAGATGAAAAGATTCCCTTTACAATACTTCTGGATAATGAGCTACACCATGTTTATATTCGCTACAAAGGAAAAGAAGAAAAAAAAGTAAGAGGTGTGGGAAAATTTGACTGTATAAAATTTACAGGTTCGCTGGTTGCCGGAGATGTTTTTAAAGGTGGCGAAGATCTGATTATTTGGGTTACTGACGATCAAAACAGAATTCCAGTTTGGATTGAGAGTCCAATTATTGTGGGAACAATTAAAGCGCGATTAGTTAATTACGAAGGACTAAAGCATCCATTAAAATCGTTAATCAAGAAATATTAAATAAAAAAACCCGGGGAAAATCACCGGGTGTAACTTTTATGGGAATGATATTCTACCATGAAGTATCTGTATACCAACCATTGTCGGTTAATTCAATAATATAAGTTTCATTCCATCCAAAATCATAATGATCATCTGTAAATTCTAAATAGCCGGTCATATCGGAGGTGATTTTTATGTCATAAATATCGTCATTTTCAATGTTTATTGTGAAAGTTTGACTTTCTCCTGGACCAATATTTGATGAAATTCTGTTTGTTCCATAACCAACAGTAGTAAAATAAACTCCTGTTACGTAGTTTGATACAGAAGTATTCTCAATCTTAAGTTTTGCTTCTTGCTTTAAAACTTCAGGTTTATCACAATTTGAAAGCAACAAACCCAAACTAAGAATGAATGATAAGATAATAAGCTTTTTCATAATTATTTTCAGTTTATGTCCGCGATAAAGATAAATTATAAATTTACATTATAAATCATTTTTTAGATTTCACTACAATAAATGACTTTATTTAATGCTTATTTAAAATTAAAATAAATAAGTGTTTATGTTTTAAAAACTGACAAAAAGCAATTTTTAATTTTCAAATACAGTTATTTTTGTATCCGATTTCAAAATTTTGAATACGAATGTCAAATACAAAGTCGATCGAACATAAAGGACGTATTGAATCCATTGATGGTAATAAAATCAATGTGAATTTTCTGGCTATGTCAGGATGTGCTTCGTGTCACGCTAAAGGAGTTTGTTCGGCAGCCGATATGCAGGAAAAATCGGTTGAGGTATTTGACTATACAAATCAGTATACAATGGGCGAAGAGGTTAATGTTATTTTAAAACAATCGCTCGGATTTAGAGCATTGTTATTAGGATACGTATTACCCTTTATACTGGTATTATTCATTTTAATTGTTTTAACAGCGATTACAGATAATGAAGCAATAGCCGGATTAAGTGCTTTATCCGTTTTAGTTCCTTATTATTTGATTTTATTTCTGTTAAAAGATAAAATCAGAAAGAAATTTACATTTGCAATTCATAAGATATGAGAAATGAGACTTGAGCCTGCCTGCTGCAGGCAGGTTTCAGGAATTATTGATCTCAATGCTCGATACTAAATACTAAATACTAAAAATAACATGAGTGCAACAATTTTATTTACTATTATTTCTCTTAGCGCGATAGGGGCGACAGCTGCAATAATCTTGTATTTTGTAGCTCAGAAGTTTAAAGTGTATGAGGATCCGCGAATAGATCAGGTTGAAGAGATTCTTCCTGCAGCAAATTGTGGTGGTTGTGGCTATCCTGGTTGCCGGGGATTTGCAGAAGCGCTGGTAAAAGCAGATGATTTATCACCTTTCTTTTGTCCGGTTGGTGGAAATGAAACAATGGCAAAAGCAGCTGATATTCTGGGTAAAGCGGTTGAAGCTAAAGACCCCCTTGTTGCTGTTATCCGATGTTCAGGTTCACCCATACACCGCACAAGAGTGAATAAATACGATGGAGCTTCGTCTTGTGCTATTTCATCAAGTTTATACTCCGGAGAAACAGGATGCCAGTATGGTTGCCTGGGTTTAGGGGATTGTGTTGATGTGTGCGATTTTGATGCGATTTATATGGACGAAGAAACAGGCTTGCCAGTTGTAATCGATGATAAGTGCACAGCTTGTGGAGCCTGCGTAAAGGCTTGTCCTAATATCATTATCGAGCTTAGAAAAAAGAATAAAAAAGATCGAAAAATATTTGTGTCTTGTGTTAACAAAGACAAAGGTGGTGTTGCTAAGAAAGCTTGTGCTGTAGCATGCATTGGTTGTGGTAAATGTGTTAAGGTTTGTCCTTATGATGCTATCACCTTAGAAAACTTTCTGGCATATATTGATCCTAACAAGTGTAAACTTTGCAGAAAATGTGTGATTGAATGTCCAACTTCAGCAATTCTGGAAATAAATTTTCCTGAAAGAAAGGCGAAAGAAGAAACTGCTGATGAAGATTCTAAGACCCAAGTAAAAGAAACAAATGCTCGTCCGGCAGGCGAGAAAGAAAACGATATTAAATAATCAATTCTAAATAAATTAGGAGGGATAAAGTGTTAAAAACATTTCCAAAAGGAGGCGTTCATCCGGCAGAAAGTAAATATTCTGCGAATAGTGTTATTGAAATACTGCCGCTTCCAAAAACAGTATCCATACCAATTTCACAACATATTGGTGCCCCTTCAAAAGCTATTGTTGCTAAAGGTGACAAGGTAAGGGTGGGTGATAAAATAGCCGAAAGTACAGGCTTTGTGTCTACTAATATTCACTCTTCGGTATCTGGAACAGTTGTTAAAGTTGACGATGTTCTTGATTCAACGGGTTATAAACGACCCTGTGTAATTATTGATGTTGAAGGGGATGAGTGGAACGAGAATATTGATCGATCAACTGATTTAAAGAAAGAAATTAGTTTGACTGATAAGGAAATTATCAATAAAATAAATGAATCAGGAATTGTTGGTCTGGGTGGAGCTACATTTCCGTCTCATGTTAAACTTTCTGTTCCTGATGGCAAAAAGATTGATGTTTTAATCATTAACGGAGTTGAGTGCGAACCTTATTTAACATCTGATCACCGGTTAATGCTCGAAAAAGCTGAAGAGATGTTAGTTGGTATTCAGATACTTATGAAGGCATTGAGTGTGAATTTAGCATTAATTGGTATCGAAAATAATAAACCAGATGCCATCGCACATCTTCAGGATTTGGTTAAAAGTTACCCTGGTATTGAAGTTCATGCATTAAAAGTTCAATATCCCCAAGGTGGAGAAAAACAATTAATTAAGGCTTTAATTAATCGCGAAGTGCCTTCGGGAGGATTACCACTAAACGTTGGTGCTGTTGTTCACAATGTAGGAACTGCTTTTGCTGTTTACGAAGCTGTTCAGAAAAACAAGCCTTTGTTTGAAAGAGTTGTTACCTTAACAGGTATCTCGGTTAAAAAACCATCCAATTTTATGGTTCGTATTGGCACACCTGTTATCGATTTAGTTGAGGCTGCAGGAGGATTACCTGAAGATACTGGTAAAATTATTAATGGTGGTCCAATGATGGGTAAATCGATTAATTCACTCGAAGTACCTGTAGTAAAAGGTACTTCAGGAATTTTGATAATGCCTGTTGAAAAATCGGCAAGGAAAAAAGAAAGCGGTTGTATCCGTTGTGCAAAATGCGTTTCTGTTTGTCCTCAGGGATTAGAGCCTTATCTTTTAAACAGATTAGCACAATTAGAGAAAAATGATAAACTGGAAACCGGAGGCGTAATGGATTGTATTGAATGTGGCTCATGTGCATACACCTGTCCTGCAGGATTACCATTACTTGATTACATCAGATTAGGAAAATCCAGAGTAAGTAAAATCATAAGAACAAGAAAACAATAATGAATAAATTATTTATATCACCATCTCCTCATATGTATGAGGATACAACCGTAAAGCGGCT
Source organism: Bacteroidales bacterium (assembly GCA_003446015.1). GTDB lineage: Bacteria > Bacteroidota > Bacteroidia > Bacteroidales > UBA12077 > UBA12077. The sequence continues at coordinate 60,479 of DMBU01000060.1, forward strand.
GATGTTTGATGTAGTTATTGCGATGTTGCCTGCATTGGCATTCTCAATCTACTTTTTCGGAATGGGAGCAATAATTGTAACATTAACAGCTGTAGTTTCGTGCCTTGCTTTTGAATGGCTAATTCAAAAATACATGCTTAAACAAGAACCTTCAATTACTGATGGTTCTGCGCTGGTAACAGGAATTTTATTAGCATTTAACGTGCCAACAAATTTACCCATATGGATTGTTATTATTGGAAGTCTTGTAGCAATTGGTATTGGTAAAATGTCGTTTGGAGGTTTAGGAAATAATCCTTTTAATCCAGCATTGGTTGGACGAGTTTTTATGTTAATTTCTTTTCCTGTACAAATGACAAGCTGGCCTGTACCAACCGGGTTTAATAATAGCTATACCGATGCCGTAACAGGGGCAACTCCTCTTGGTGTTATGAAAGAAGGAATTGGTGCAGGGGAGACTGTTTCTTCCATTATGGATAAAATCCCCAGTCACATGGAGTTATTCTACGGACACATGGGAGGTTCCATGGGCGAAATTGCTGCAATAGCATTATTACTTGGATTTGGATACATGTTATTCCGAAAAGTTATTAAGATGCATATACCTGTTTCAATATTATTAACCATTACAGCTTTTACAGGTATCTTATGGCTAATTAATCCTGAATCAAATGCTGATCCTGTATTTCATTTATTAACCGGGGGTGTTATGCTAGGGGCAATATTTATGGCTACAGATTATGTTACTTCGCCTATGTCGGTTAAAGGAATGTGGATATATGGAATTGGAATTGGAATTATTACCGTTTTAATTCGTGTATTCGGAGCATATCCCGAAGGAGTATCATTTGCTATACTTATAATGAATGCATTTGTACCATTAATTAATGCTTACATTAAACCTAAGCGTTTCGGAGAGGAGGTTAAGAATGGCTAAAAAAGAATCAACATTTATGAGCATGGTGCTAACATTGTTAATTGTAACATTGGTAGCTTCTGCAGCATTAGGATATATTTATGAAATAACTAAAGGACCTATTGCGGCTAGTAAATTAGCAAAACTTAATAACGCTATTAAACAGGTTGTTCCTGAATACGATACAATCCCCGGAGACGAGGTTTATAAAATGGGTATTGATGGTGATACGCTTGTTTTTTACCCGGCTAAAAAAGATGGAGAGTTAGTTGGAACTGCAATTAGTACTTTTACGAATAAAGGTTTTGGAGGAAATATTAAATTAATGGTTGGTTTATTACCAGATGGTACTATTAATAATATTTCGGTTCTTGAGCATAAAGAAACTCCCGGATTAGGTGATAAAATGAGTAAAAAGAAATCAGAATGGAGTATTCAGTTTAATGGAAAAAATCCTTCTGATTTTAAATTGAAAGTAACGAAGGATGGTGGCGATGTTGATGCAATCACAGCATCAACAATTAGCTCAAGAGCATTTTGTGATGCTGTTGAGAGAGCACATAAAGCATATATGGAAGGAGGTAAAAAATGAACCAGTGGAAAAATTTCAGCAAAGGATTTTTCAAAGAGAATCCTGTATTAGTTCTACTTTTAGGAATGTGTCCTACACTTGGAGTTACAACATCGGCCATAAATGGATTAGGGATGGGTTTAGCTACAACTTTTGTGTTAGTTATGTCAAACCTGGTTGTATCTCTTGTGAAATCGCAAATCCCAGATAAAGTTCGTATCCCTTCATTTATTGTGATTATTGCATCATTTGTAACTATGGTAGAATTGATCATGCAGGCATACGTTCCGGCACTTTTTGATCAGTTAGGATTGTTTATTCCTCTTATTGTAGTAAACTGTATAGTACTTGGAAGAGCTGAGGCATTTGCATCTAAAAACAATATCCTTTCGTCCGCACTTGATGGATTAGGAATGGGATTAGGTTTTGCAATGGCTTTAACTATTTTGGGTGGTATTAGAGAACTTTTAGGAAATGGATCTTTCTTTGGATTTAAATTTATTCAGGGTGACGGAATGCTTGTATTTGTTTTAGCTCCCGGTGCTTTTATCGCTTTAGGATACCTAATTGTTTTGATAAATAAAATCAATAAGAAAACAGCTTAAAAATATTACTATGGAATATATTATTATAATCATATCAGCAATATTTGTTAATAATATTGTATTAGCACAGTTCCTTGGTATATGTCCTTTTCTTGGAGTTTCAAGTAAAGTAGAAACTTCTGCAGGAATGGCCGGAGCTGTTACTTTTGTAATGGTTATTGCAACCATTGTAACCTATTTATTACAAAAATACGTATTAGATGCTTTTGGAATTGCATTTATGCAAACCATCACATTTATTCTTGTTATTGCATCTTTAGTTCAGTTAGTAGAGATTATTTTAAAGAAAGTAAGTCCAGCCTTATATCAGGCATTAGGAATTTTCCTTCCTCTTATTACAACAAATTGCGCTGTATTAGGTGTTGCAATCCTTGCAGTTCAAAAAGATTATAACTTAATGGAAAGTGTTGTTTTTGCAATTGCCAACGCCGTTGGTTTCGGCCTGGCATTAATAACTTTTGCAGGTTTACGTGAGCATTTGGAATTAGTAAGCATTCCAAAAGGAATGAAAGGTGTGCCAATTGCTCTTGTGGTAGCAGGATTGCTTGCACTAGCTTTTATGGGATTTGCAGGAATTGTTTAACTAGAAAACATAATATATTTTAAGGAGCAACCAAATAGGTTGCTCTTTTATTTTAAAATGTTTTCTTTTTTTTTATATTGCTTCCGTTTTAAATAGCATATGAATCGTAAAAACTTTGTAATACTTCTTAGCTTTTTATTAGTACATATTCTTTCTCTCTCATCGGCAGAGAAAAAGAATATTCTAATATTAAACTCTTACCATAAGGGATTAAAATGGACTGATGAATTAGTTGGTGGAATTAACCAGGGTTTATCAGAATTGAATTTCGAAAAGGAAATTTTTACTGAATATATCGACTCAAAACGTTTTTTTGAGAATGATAATTATTATCAGGCCTTATTTGAATTGTTAAAAGTTAAATACTACAAGATTCAATTAGATTTAGTAATTCCGACCGATGATTATGCTTTAAATTTCTTATTAGCATACAGAGATAGTTTATTTAAAAAGGTTCCCGTTGTTTTTTGTGGTATAAATAATAACCATAACTATCCTCAAAGTTATTCAGGGGTCTTAGAAAATATTGAATACATTGACAATTTTAAGTTGATAAAACAACTTCACCCAAATTATTCGAAAATATATTTTATTGTAGATAATACTAAAACCGGCAATATTATTTACGATAGAGCTTTCAGAATGTATTTATCAACCAATAATGAATACAGATATGAATTTGTGAGAGATTATAGTTTTGATGAACTTTTTAAAAAGGTATCTGAACTTGATGATGATGCAGTTATTCTATTAACTGCTTTTACAAAAGACAAGAATGGAGAATATCGTTCATATGATGAAATTATTCATGAATTAAAGCTTCATTCAAAAGCTCCTATTTATGGAGTTTGGGATTTTTTTCTTGGAGAAGGTATCGTTGGGGGAAAGCTTATAAGTGCTCATGATCATGGTTGCAAAACATCAATTATTGCAAATAGGGTGTTGAGTGGTGAAAATATTCAGAACATTGACGTTGAAATATCTGAGTCTAACTATAAATTTGATTATCAGGAACTAAAAAATAATAAGATAAGTAGAAACCTTTTACCAAAAGGTTCAAAAATTATAAATCATCCGTTTGCATTTATCATCAAAAATAAAGAACTGTCTGTTTACTTTAGTATTATATTGATTTTATTGCTTGTTACCATAATTGTATTATGGCTCTACATCCTAAATCGAAAACGTAAAATTCGGGAGGAAAGAAGGTACAATAAAACCATTGAATTAAATAATGAGAAACTACAATTCGCCAAAGAAAATGCTGAAGAATCTGATCGTTTAAAATCAGCTTTTTTAGCTAATATTTCCCACGAATTAAGAACACCGATGAATGGAATTATTGGTTTTTCCAAGCTAATTATTGATTCAAAAGATATCGATCCTGATACACAAAGAAAGTACTTGAACATGATCTATCAAAGTGGTTATATCTTACTAAACCTTGTAAATGATATTATTGATTTATCCAAAATAGAATCTAAACAATTAAAGTTCAATAATACAGAGTTTAAATTAGATGTTTTAATTGATGAACTCCTTGAGTTTTTTATTTCAGAACGTGATAATCTGTATAAAGGAAATATTAAAATAATTGCTGAAAAGGAATATGAGTTCAAAGAGTTATATATTTATTCAGACTCTAACAGAATAAGACAGGTTTTATATAACCTGATTCATAACGCCTTAAAATTTACTTCCGAGGGATCTATTAAATTTGGATATTATATTGAGCCTCCAAGTATTGTGTTTTTTGTTAAAGATACTGGTATAGGCTTAACTCAAATTGAAAAGGAAATTATTTTTGAGCGTTTTAGACAAGTAGACGATAAAACTACACGACGATACGGTGGCTCAGGTATTGGCTTATCTATTTCTAAAGGAATAGTTGAAAATTTTAACGGTAAAATTTGGGTTGAATCGGAAAAAGGAGAGGGATCTACATTTTATTTTTCAATTCCATATAACCCCATTAAAAGTGATTATGTGGTTGTTGATAGAGTAAAAAATTATAAAGAATATGCATGGACCGGTAAAACATTATTAATTGTTGAAGACTCAATTGTTTCCTATGAATTATTAACCAAGTTCTTAAAAGATGCTCAGGTAAATTTTATTCATGCTTCGGATGGTGAGCAAGCTGTTCGTTTTTGTAAAAATAAGGAGCATATAGATCTTGTCTTAATGGACATCCAATTACCAATTCTCGATGGTTTAGAAGCTACCAGACAAATAAAAATATGTAAACCGGAGTTGCCTATTATTGCTCAAACCGCTAATGCCATGGACGATGACAGATCAAATATAATTGCTGCTGGCTGCGACGATTACATTGCCAAACCAATTAACCGATTAGAACTTCTTCAAAAAATTGATAAGTATCTAAAAAAGGATTAGTACTAATTCAGGAACGTTTTAATTATCAGAGTTTATCGACATTTTGTTAATAATTTTATTAAAATGGCACTATTAAAATAGTTATTTTAGCTATCCTTAATTTTTATAGTTATGAATGAAAATCATGTTTTAAAAATAGCAACGAATCTTACAATTAAAGATTGGCAGGTTAAAAACACTATTCAATTATTTAATGAAGGATCTACAATGCCCTTTATTAGTAGATACAGAAAAGAAGCAACAGGTAGTTTAGACGAAATGCAAATTGCAGCTATTAAGGAACAGTTATCAAAACTTGAAGAAATTGATAGTCGCAGAGAAACTATTCTAAAAACAATTGAGGAACAGGGTAATCTGACCGATGATTTAAAGAAACGTATTGAAGATGCTCAAACCCTGACTGAACTTGAAGATATTTATTTGCCATTTAAACCCAAAAAGAAAACCCGGGCAACAAAAGCAAAAGAAAAAGGACTCGAACCTTTGGCTAAGATAATTATGAAACAGCAAGAGCTTAACTTAATGAGTAAAGCTGAGCAGTTTATAACGGATGAGGTTCTGTCTGTTGAGGAAGCATTGCAAGGTGCCCGTGATATTATTGCTGAATGGATCAATGAAAATGAAAGAGCACGAAATAGTATTCGAAGGTTGTTTCAGCATGAATCAACAATACAGTCAAAAGCAATTAAAGGAAAAGAACTTGAAGGAATAAAGTATAAAGATTATTTTGAGTGGGAAGAGCCATTAAAACGATGCCCATCGCATAGATTGCTGGCCATGAGAAGAGGAGAAAACGAGGGTTTTCTTAAAGTATCCATATCGCCTGATGATGAAAAGGCTCTGGAGATTTTGGAGAACCAATTTGTAAATGGAGTTTATGATGTTTCTGAGCAAGTGCGCGAAGCGGTTAAGGATTCATATAAAAGATTATTAGCCTCTTCTATGGAGACCGAATTTAAGAATTCATCAAAAGAAATTGCTGATGAAGAAGCCATTAAGGTTTTTGCCGAGAATCTCCGACAGCTATTATTAGCAGCTCCTCTTGGACAAAAAAATGTATTAGCAATTGATCCCGGATTTCGTACAGGTTGTAAAATAGTGTGTATTGATGCTCAGGGAAACTTAATTCATAACGAAAACATTTATCCGCATCAACCGCAGAATGAAAAAGCAATGGCCATGAAAAAGATCGATTCGATGGTCGAAACTTTTAAAATTGATGCAATTGCAATTGGTAATGGAACGGCAAGTCGCGAAACCGAGGCACTTGTTAAAAAGATTCGATTTTCAAAAGATGTAAAAGTTTTTGTAGTTAGTGAAGATGGAGCCTCTATTTATTCGGCATCGCCGGTTGCGCGTGAAGAATTTCCTGAGTATGATGTAACAGTTCGAGGTGCTGTATCCATTGGCCGAAGATTAATGGATCCATTAGCAGAGTTGGTAAAAATTGATCCTAAATCAATTGGAGTAGGGCAATACCAACACGATGTTGATCAAAATAAATTAAAAGGGAAGTTAGATCAGGTTGTTGAAAGCAGTGTGAATATGGTTGGTGTAAATTTAAATACATCCAGTAAACATTTATTAACTTACATCTCTGGTCTTGGGCCACAACTGGCTCAGAATATTGTCGATTACCGAAAAGAAAACGGAGCTTTTAAGTCTAGAAAGGAGCTCCAGAAAGTAAAACGAATGGGCGATAAAGCTTTTCAGCAAGCTGCAGGTTTTTTAAGAATTGATAAAGCTGAAAATCCGTTGGACAATAGTGCTGTTCATCCAGAAAGTTATCATATTGTTGAAAAAATGGCTTCAGATTTAAAATGTGAAGTTGTTGATTTAATTAAAAGCGAAGATTTACGAAAACAGATTAAGTTAGAAAATTATGTGACTAAAGATGTGGGATTGCCAACTTTAAACGACATTATAAAAGAGCTGGCAAAACCAGGTCGCGACCCTCGCCAGGGAATTAAAGTATTTGAGTTTGCCGAAGGTATACATAAAATGGAAGACTTGCATGTTGGGATGGAATTGCCGGGAATCGTTACGAATATTACAAATTTTGGTGCGTTTGTAGATATAGGTGTTAAACAGGATGGTTTAGTTCATATATCTCAACTTGCTAATCGATTTGTTTCTGATCCAAACGAAATTGTTAAATTACATCAGCATGTAAAAGTAAAAGTTACAGAAATTGATGTTCCTCGAAAAAGAATTCAGCTTTCGATGAAAGATATAAAATAATTTTTCTTATTGATGAATAAAAAAGCACTAATCTGATTATTAGTGCTTTTTTTATCCAAATTCATCCAGATTAAAAAATAAATAAATATTACTTAAACTAATGTAATAATTTAATTGTCTTAGTGTCCAATGCATGAATTTATTGTTTCGATTCTCAAATTATTAATAATTTATACTAACAAAAAATGATGAATAAAATTACTCTATCTCTTTTATTGATATTATTATCAACAAACATATTCGCTGAAGATATTACCGGTGATGCATCAATGGGCACACTAAAAGGTTTTGTATTTGATTCAAATGCAAACCAACCATTGGAGTATGCAACCATAACCATGATAAGAAAAAAAGACAATCAGGTGGTTAATGGAACAATTACCGATCAAACGGGATTTTTTAAAATCAAGGGTGTTGAATATGGAATGTACAATATTGATATAACTTTTATTGGATATAAAACCAAATCATTGGAAAATGTTGCAATCAAACCAAACGATAAGGATATTGATATTGGGCAAATAAACCTTGAACCTGCTTTGGAAACAATTGGAGAGGCTGTAGTAACTGCCGACAGGCCTACAATGACTTATAAAATCGATAAAAAGATTATTAATGTTAGTCAGCAACATACATCGGCTTCGGGTACTGCTGTCGAAATCCTTGAAAATATTCCCTCAGTTACCGTCGATATTGAGGGTAATGTGAGCTTACGCGGAAGTTCAAGTTTTACTGTGTTAATCGATAATAAGCCATCATTACTCAATCCCAGTGATGCTTTAAATCAGATTCCTGCAAGTTCAATTGAAAGTATCGAGATCATTACAAATCCTTCGGCAAAGTACGATCCTGATGGTACAGCAGGAATTATAAATATCATATTAAAAAAGAATAAGTTGCAAGGAGTAAGTGGAGTTGTTAATGCGAACTACGGATCGAATAATAGTTTTGGTGGTGACTTTTTATTATCGTTTCGAAGAGAGAAATTTAATTTCTATTTAGGTGCAGATTATAATAACAGGATCATGAAGGGAACTTCAAATAATGAAAATATTACAACAAGGAATGACACATCCTATTATGTTTTTTCAAATGGTGATTTTTCTCGTGACAGATTATCTTCAGGTATTAGAGGAGGACTGGATTTCAACTTAAATGCTTTAAATTCTTTAAGCTTTGGTGTTAGATATGGCGAAAGATCAAGAGGAGGGAGCTCTGATTTTAATTATAGCGAATGGAACGTACCAAGTACAACATCAATTACAAATTTTTATAAAAGTATGGGCGATAATGAAAGCTCAGGAAATTACTATTCATTAAGTGTGGATTATGTGCATAAATTTTTAAATAAAGGTCATATGTTGACGGGTCAGTTTATATACGACGGTGAAGATTCAAAAGATAAAGATGTAACCGAATTAACTGACATGAGTAACATGTTGAGTAGTGGACAAATTTCTGAAGAAAAAGAACCGGAACAAGAGTACAGAATAAAACTGGATTATACCTTGCCAATTGGTGAGAAGAATAAGTTTGAAGCTGGTTATCAGGGACGATTAAGCTCCAGCGAAAGCGAGAACGAAATGTACCTGTATAATACAACATCCGGGGAATATGATTTTATGTCTGAATACTCGCATACTGTTGATTCAAAAAGAGATATTCATGCTCTTTACTCAACCTATTCTTCAGAGCTTGGCAATTTTGGTTATCAGCTGGGATTAAGGGGAGAATATGTAGATAGGTTGATTTCTCTTGTTGGCGAAAATCAAGATTATACATTAAATCGATGGGACATATTTCCTACAATCCACCTTTCTTATAATTTCCCAAAGGATATTCAGCTGATGACAAGTTATACCCGCAGAATTGAGCGACCAAGAACCTGGTATCTGGAACCATTTATTACCTGGTCTGATGCCTATAATGTACGTCAGGGAAATCCGGGTCTCGATCCTGAATATATTGATTCTTATGAACTTAGTTTTCAAAAAAAGTTTGGCCGAAATGTATTCTCTGTCGATGGATACTACCGCATAACAAATAATAAAATTGAAAGAGTTCGGACAGTTTTTGAAGATTACGACAATGTATTTTTAAGTTCAGTTGAAAATGTTGGAAAAGACTATTCATTTGGAACAGAAATAATGTTTGCCCTGGATATTTTTAAATGGTGGCATTTAGATTTGATGGGAAACATTTACGATTATAAGATTGAAGGACAACTTTATGGAGAAGATTTTTCTGAAGAGAGTTTTAACTGGAATGCACGATTTAACAACACCATAAAATTAGCAAAATCTACACGATTGCAAATCAATGGAATGTACAATAGTCCTACGGTAACTGCACAAGGAAGAAACGAAGGATTTGTAATGGCTAACTTGGCATTGAAACAGGATTTCTTTAAAAATAAATTATCAGCTACCCTGCAAATACGCGACTTGTTAAATACTGCAGGACATAAATTCACCTCAGAAGGTCCGGATTTTTATTCGTACAGAGATTTCTCACCATATTCTCCCATGTATTCAATTACGTTAACTTATCGAATTAATAATTATAAGCCTGATCGAAAAGGAAACAGAGATAACGGTGAAGGAATGGACGATATTGGTGGTGAAGAATTTTAGATTATAGAAGAGTTTTGTTAAAAAAAGGCTGCAAGCAATATAAAATTGCGATTGCAGCCTTTTTTATTTATTCTTTTTCTTTTGTTGGGCATGTGCTTAAGCCAAAAATAGTATAAATCGGACAAAAGCTAATAAAACTTGTTAATACAAATACTCCGGCCAATATCAGTAGGATAATTCCTAAAATTCCGGGAATAACTTTAGTGAAAAATAAAATTGCAATGATTGCTGCAACTAAAATTCGGATTGTTTTATCCGCGGTTCCCATGTTCTTTTTCATAATAGCTAATTTTGTTTTAGTTTAGTGTTTATTTACTAAAACAACTTTTAGATAAATATGTTTATTCTTTTCTTTATTGTTTGGACCCCATCTTTATTTATGTCCAAAATTTTATGATTTCATCAAAGCTTTCCCTGTTTCTAATGATCTTATAATTTGAATTATCAAAACCAATAACTTTTGGGAATGGCCTGCTCAGGTATTTCGACCACATTCCAAATGTATAAGCTCCTGTATCATGAATTACGATATAATCTCCTTCATCTACTTGCGGTAATTCAACATTACGTGCAACAATATCGTTGGCAAAACATAAAGGCCCTGCAATATGATATTTCTTTGTGTTAATTGATTTCTTTACTTTCCCTTCTTTGTTTAATACAGAAAATTCGTGAAACCAGTTTCCGGGATTTAAACATTCTCTAAGTAATATATCAGCACCCGAATGAATTATAATGGTATTGCTCTCATTATAATGCTTTGCATATTCAACCTTGCTAAGAATAAAACCAGAATTAGCATGTAAAAATCTCCCAAATTCTGTTATAAGTTGCATATTTCCAAGCTCATAAAGCCCAAACATGTTTTTAATTCGATTACCATAATCTTTAATATCGGGGGGAGTTAAATTATGGTGGTATGAAACCGGAAGGCCTCCTCCAATATCGATAAATTCAAGTTTTCTGTCCTGATTTTTAATTGATTGGTTAATTTCCTTAATCAACTTTAATCCCAGTTCAAATCCATTGATAAGCAAATCGGCATTGCATCCCTGCGAGCCTATATGCATATGAATTCCACTTAACCAATTGTATTTTAAAAAATAATCTAAAATTTCGTTGAGATGATTTTTTAAAGGGATCCCAAATTTTGAATATTCACCTGCTACAGAAGTAGCTTCTATGCTTCCATAACCTACTTGGGGATTTATTCTTAAGCCAATTTTGCTATTGGATGATAATGTTTCTTTTATTTTCGAAATCCGATCAAGTTCCATAAATGAATCTGAATTTATTCTAATATTATTTCTCAATGCAAATTCCAACTCCTGAAAAGTTTTTGCCGGGGAGTCAAAAACTATATTGTCATTTGAAAAGCCTGTTTTTATGACTAATCTTAATTCTCCTTCAGAGGCTACCTCTGCCCCTAAATTAAAATCTTTAACTTTTTCAAGAACCTTGATTAATGGATTGGCTTTAACAGCCGAGGTGTGCAACGTGTTTTCCGGGAAAGCTTGCTTTAAAAGCTTTGTTTTTTGTTTTAGTTGATCAAAATCATAAAAAACAATACTCGTATCATCATCGGGTTTGATTAATCCGGATTTTAAACAGTATGCAAAAGTCTCTGTTATTCTATCTGGGTTTATGAAATGATCCATGAGATAAGGTCAATCAATTTATCTTTTTAAAATCAAGATTTTTAAAATGAAAATCATCACTAGGCAAGTCAATTTTAAATCCTAAAACTTTATTATCCTCATTAATTTCAAATTTAACCAAACCATAGGGTAAGAAAGGATCTTTAAATACAACCTTAAATGTATTCTTATTCCAATTTTCCATTTCGCTGGTAAAAATTATTTTAGCAGGAAGTAAGGTGCAGGTTAAGGTATTATTATGTATTGTAATTTCTGCATCACCATACATGTTATCCCTGAATAAACCAACAAACTCAGGTAAAGGTAAACTTGGTTCAATTTCTGTACTTTTAGATTTTAACCTGTTTTCAGTAAACTCTCTTTCAGAATTGTCTGATTCTATTTTCTTCGTTAAATACAAATCAATCCAATCTGTGGTAAAATGATTTGTAGCTATATCAATAATTGAAAATAACAAAGCATCATTACTATACAGATTAAAACCATTATTTAAAATGATAATTGCCATGTTCTGTTCTGGTATTAATGCCACTTTACTTATAAATCCGGGCATTCCTCCATTGTGTTCAATAATTTTTTGAGCATTATAATCATAGCTGCTCCAACCCATAGCATAATTTTTAAAATGAAAGCCGAGCTTTTCTTTTTCTTCAGAAACAGGCAATATAGTTTGAGGTGAAATTAAAGTCTGAATTATTTCGGGAGCAAGAATCTGATCATTTCCCCATTTACCTCCATTTAGCCACATTGTTGCCCAATTTGCCAGATCACGTGAGCTTGACCAAATTGAAGCAGCAGGTTTAGTAGCTTCAAAATCGTAAATTCCGATTACCGAATCCTTAAAATGAGGATATGCAATTTCTTCTGTACCATCAAACTGATCATTTGACATTCTGGTGTCGGTCATTTCAAGTGGTTCAAGAAAATTCTGTTGTATAAATCTTTCCCACGATTGACCGGTTATGTTCTCAATAATTTTGCCTGCAATCATATACATGTTATTCTGATACCCAAATCTGGTTCTGAAATCGTATATTATCGGGAGTTCTTTCATTCTGCTAATAACCTCATCGTTCGTATAAGTTGTATTATACCAAAGCAAATCTCCATAAAATGTCCCAAGTCCTGTTCTGTGGGATAAAATATCTTTAATGGTAAGGTTCTGCGTAATATATTCATCAGCTAACTTGAAGTTAGGAACGTAATCTATCACTTTATCATCCCATGATAACAAATCTTCCTGAACTAGTTTCCCAATACCAGCAGCAGTAAATGCTTTGGTGCATGAAGCAATATTGAAAATATCATTCTTATCTAAAAAATCTACTTTATTAACATTTTTATACCCTAAAGCTTTTTGATAGATCATCTCACCATCTTTCACAATAGCAATGCTTAATCCGGTTGGATGAAATTTATCAAAAACTTCTTGTGTTTTCCTATCGAATTTTTGTAAATCACTTTCTTTTTTCTGAACAAAAAGGATTATAGGAATAGCAATTACAAGAACTAATGGGATTACGAATTTTACAATGTTTTTCATGTTTATGTGTCTTATTATTAATTAATTGAAAAATATTATAATTAAGTAAAATTTTCAGTAAAGTTAATTTAAAATTTTCAGATAAGTTTTAATAGCTACGAAAGGTGAGCAATATCACCAGAAATTAAGTAATAAAATGCTTAATTTTATGAATCCTTTTTAACGTTTATCCGTATCCCTACGAGTAGGGATAAATCACTTTTTAGGTAACGTACATAATGAAAAAACTAGTAAATAATTTATATACAATAACTGTTATATTTTTTTTAATTTCAGTTGCAGGTTTTTCACAAACTGATGTAGTTCCGGCAGCATCTTATTGCATATCTGATGGACCTCAAACCTTTCAAATATTTTCCCCTCCTAATAAGACTTGGGCATGTGATATTCCCGGCCTTGTTGTAAATGATCCTGCTCAAAATGGTTCGTGTACATTTACACCATCCGACTATGTGGGGCTACTTCCTGTTAATATTGTTATTTCATATCAAAACCCTAACTATACTGCTGGAGATCCCACTCCAGTTCCTATTGCTGGCGCCCATAAAACTTTTAATGTTACAATATCAAAGACCCCAACATTAACAAGCGCATCAACAGGTACAATGTGTAGTAGCGAGGCTCAGAATTATACCATAACTACGGATGTGGGTGGTAATATGGATTGGAGCAGAGCTGCTGTTGCAGGTATATCAGAAGCTGCAAATACAGGTATTAATTTAATAGATGAAACGCTTACAAATACTACTACATCACCAATTAATGTTATATACGAAATTACTCCGCAATCCGGTTGTGCAACAACATTCTATTATACTGTTACTGTTAATCCGGCACCAACAATTACCAGTGTAGCCGCAGGAAGTGTTTGTAGTGGGTTACCTTATTCTTATACAACTACCAGTTCTATTGGTGGTACAACATATGCGTGGTCCCGAGCTGCAGTGGCGGGTATTACAGAAGGCGCAAATTCAGGAACCTCGGCAATAATTAGTGAAACCTTAACAAATACAACACTGTTGCCTATTGATGTTGATTATGTAATTATACCAACCGTAGGTGGTTGCGATGGGCCTACTTTTACATATACATTAACTGTTAACCCCAATCCAGTTGTAAGTATTAGTGGTTTAGATTATAATGATCCAAATCCTGCACCCTGGTATTGTGATAATAGTTATCTCGGAGTAGGTGATGATCTAACGGGGAGTCCGGCAGGTGGCGTATTTAGTGGTTCCGGCATAACAGATTTAGGTGGAGGTACTGCTAAATTTTATCCGGAGTTGTCAGGACTTGGGCTTATCGATATAACGTATACTTATACAGATGGTAATGGATGTACTACTCCTGTCACAGAAACAACACGAGTAGGCACACAAGTTTATATTAATGGTTTAGTGGCTGGATTATGCGAAAATGATAGTCCTGATGACTATAATTACACTCCATATACTGCCGGATCAAGCGAAATTTTCCTAAATGGTGTTAATAAAACACCAGCAATAATTGATGGAACAGCAACATTTGACCCTACTGACGCAGATGCCGTTATTGGAGCCAATACAGTTACTTATCAGTATACTGATGTATCGGCTTGTGTGAATGAGGTAAGTCAGAATGTTGATATTGGGTTAGTTCCGACGGCAAATTTTTCAGGATTAGATGCAGCCTACTGTGAAAATGATGCAAATGTTACATTAATTGGAAATTATGCTCCCGAAGGTACTTTTTCCGGAGATGGGATTACTAATATTGCAGGAACAGGAACCGCCACATTCTCACCTTCGAGCTTAGCTCCTGGTGCTGGTTATAGTGTAACATACAGTTATACAACAGGATTAACCTGTACTGACTCGGAAACAAAAAACGTTACGATAAATCAGGCACCTAGTGCAACAATAAGCGGAACTGCGACTATCTGCGAAGGTAATCCAACGAATATTACAACAACGTTTTCATCGGTTTCAGATTACACTTATGTAATTACTGATGGCACGAATAATTTTACGTATACTGTTAATGGAGTTGGTTCCGATGTTCGGGCTTTTAGTCCAACGGTAAATAAAACATATTCGTTGGTATCCCTTACTGAAAATGTAAATGGATGCTCGGGAACAACTGCCGGATCAGCAGTAATTACAGTAACTCCGGCAGTCGATATTACAACGCAACCATTAGATAAAATTGCTTGCCCGGGTGATAATATCAGTTTTAATGTAGTTTCTGATGGAGTAAACCTAACTTATGACTGGGAATTTGACGATGGCAGTGGCGGCGGATTTGTTTCTGTTGGAAATCTTCAAAGTTATGCAATAAACGGAGTCGATGCAACTTATGACGGAACCTATAGAGTAACAGTAAATAGTACAACATGCCCGGGACCAGAAATTAGCAATGAGGTAACTTTATCAGTTGGGAATTCAACCACAATAATTACAGAGCCAGCAGATGTTAATGCTTGTTTTGGGACAAGTGAAAATCTTGAAGTTATTGCTACAGGCGATAATTTAAATTATGAATGGCGCGAAAATGGCGTGGATATTAGTACTATAGGTGATCCAAATTATGTAGGATTTAATACTGCTGTATTAACAATAAATAATATAGATAATACATATGATGGTAATATTTATACTTGTTTTATTTCTGGTGACTGTGGTGATGAAACAAGCAATCCTGCAACAGTAACCGTTGATAATCCTACTGTAATTACGACTCAACCAACTAATAAAACAGCATGCCCTGGAAGTGATGTAACATATTCAGTTGTAGCCACAGGCACAAGTTTAGATTATCAATGGCAAGAAAATTCAGGCGCTTGGGCTGATATAGCATTTGCAACATCGCCAGATTTGTTACTGTCAAGTGTGGGGGCATTAGATGCAGGAAAGACATATAGATGTAAAATTACAAGTCGTTGTGGTGAAATTCTTTATAGCGATGATGTTGCGTTAACTTTATATATTGCAATTAGTATTACGACTCAACCTTCCAATAAAACAGTTTGTGAAAATAATCCAGTAAATTTCCAGGTTATTTCTGATGGTTCAAATAAAGTATATCAATGGCAATTTGATGATGGTACCGGATTTATTCCTATTGTAGGAGCAACAAGCGCAACCTATACAATTTTAAATGCAGCATTTGCGAATGAAGGTGATTATCGTTGTATCGTATCAAATACATGTGGATCAGAGGTTAGTGATGTTGTAACGCTGGTTGTTGATGAGGCAATTACTATTACGGATGAACCTAATAATGTGGATGCTTGTCTAACAGACGATATAAGTTTTACGTTAACTGCAACCGGAACAAATTTAACTTACCAGTGGCAATACTATAATGGTATAGGATTTGTTAACTTACTAAATGGTGCACATCCATTGGCTCCCGGCTCATTGGTGTCAGGAGTTAAAAACTCTAGCTTAAATATTGATGGAATTACAGCAGGAACTGATACCGATTATAGGTGCCAAATCACTAATGGTTGTGGAACAGTAAATAGTTCAACTGTTTCCCTTATCATTCATGATGCAACAACATTAAATATTGCTTTCCCAACTGATAAAAGCAGATGCGTTGGGGAGACTGCTAATTTTACTGCTGATGTTACAGCAGGAACAGTAACATCATACAAATGGCAATTTGATATAGATGGTGATGGCATTTTTGTTGATTTAAATGATGGTCTTCAAGCATCAGGCTCAGCTATTCCTGCAGGAGCTGACGAATCTAGCTCATTATCAATTACTAATTTATTTGCTGCCGATGCAGGATGGTATCGCTGTCAGGTAGTTGGTATTTGCGGTACAGTATACTCTAATGTAGCAAAACTTGATATTGACGAACCAGTCAATATAACAAAAGATCCTGTTGATAAGATGGAGTGCGAAAACGAAGATGTTACCTTTACTGTTAATGCAACAGGAACCGGATTAAGTTATCAATGGTGGGCTGATGTTGGAGGAATAATAGGTACTGCTACAAATCCGAACTTAGTATTAACCAATATTAACGCAGGAAGCGAAGATGATTATTATTGTGTGGTAAGTAATAGCTGTAATTCACAGGAGAGTGCACATGCCAATTTAACTTTGTATATACCAATAGCGATTGATAATGATCCGGCAAGTATTGCTCGTTGCGAAGGGGGTGATGCAGCATTTAATATAACTGTTGACCCAACTAGTGATAATCCTTCATATCAATGGTTCCAGGATGGAAATAGTTTATCTGATGGACCAAATGTAAACGGAGCTGTTTTATCAGGTACAACAACTAATAGTTTATACATTACAGGAATTACTGCAGCTGAGGCTGGTGTATATACATGCGATGTTACGGGACCATGTAATATCGAATCCAGGGCGGCTACTTTAACGGTAAATGAGCAGGTTGTTGTTAATACTAACCCAACGAGTAAAACAGTTTGTCTAGGTACAAATACATCGTTTATAGTGAATGCTTCGGGAGGTGTAACCTCATACCAGTGGCAGTATGATGATCTAGGTGGTGGTGGTTTTGTTGATCTGAATGACGTAGGAGTTTATTCAGGTACAAATACAACAACACTTACTATTACAGGTTTGGCTGCTTCTGAAGAAGGAGTTTATAGATGTAAAATCACAGGAAGTTGTATTGGTGATGTAGTTTATAGTAATTCTGCAAACTTAACGGTTGGTATTAATACTGATATTACAGCTCAGCCTGTAGATGTAGCAGATTGTGAAGGGCAGGATATCAGTTTTTCACTATCAGCTACAGGAACCAATTTAACATACCAGTGGTATAAAAACCCGGCAGTGGTGCAGGTAGATGGTGGCGATATATCAGGTACAACAACGAATACATTATCTTTAGCCAATATTGACCTTACCGATGCAGGCGTTTATCACTGTGTTGTTTCTGGAACGTGTGGGAATGTAACCAGTGGAAATCCTTCACTTACAGTAAACGAAGGGTTAACAATTAATACAAATCCAGTAAGTAAAACAGTTTGTGAAGGATTAAATACAAGTTATGTTGTAAATGTATCTGGCGATATCAATGGATATCAATGGCAATATAATGATGGTGGTGGATTTGCCAATATTGGTAACGGTGCGCATCCTACAGGATCGTCGACAGTTTCAGGAGCTAATACCAACACAATAAATTTAGCAGGAATTGGTGCTGGTGATGCAGGAACTTATCGATGTGTGATTGATGGTGTTTGTGAAGATCAGAATAGCAGCCCCGCAGGTTTAACGGTTGCAACCAATACTACAATAGTTACTCTTCCATCGGATGCAGACTTATGTGAAGGTGACGAAGCAATCTTTTCAGTTAATGCAACAGGAACAAGTTTAACTTACGAGTGGTATAAAGCTTCACAAGTTGCTCCATTAGCTAATGGTGTAGATATCTCTGGTGCAACAACCAATACACTTACACTTTCAAATTTAACTACAGCAGATGAAGATGTTTATAGTTGTGTAGTGAGTGGATTTTGTACCGATGAAACGAGCTTAGGTGCGAATCTTAATGTCAGTGAACATATTATAGTAAATACTCAACCAACCAATAAATCTGCCTGTCCAGGAGGAACAACTTCTTTTAGTGTAACAGCTTCAGGAGATATAATTAATTATCGGTGGTACAAAGATGGTATTGATATATCTACTTTAGGAGACCCAAATTTTGTAAATGATAATACGCCTACCTTGAACATAATTAACATTACAGCAGCTTATGCTGGAGATTATCGATGCGAAATTACTGGTGACTGTGAAACTATTAATACTAATACAGCTACACTAACTATAAATGTTACTACCACAAGTACCAATCCGGTCAATGTTACAGATTGCGAAGGTGAAACAGTTTCTTTCAGTGTTACTGCAACAGGAACAACCCTTACATATGAATGGTACAAAAACGGATTACAGGTTAATGATGGTGTTCAGGTATCAGGTTCAACTTTTTCTGGTACAACAAGTGCTACTTTAGTTATTGATAATGCAACACCTGAAGATAATGGATCATACCATTGTTTTGTAGATGGACAATGTACAGATATTACAACAAATACGGCTACACTAACAATTAATCCTGCAACTGCAGTAACATTGCAACCCTCTGATATTTCAGTAGTGGATGGTGGAGTGGCTACATTTACTATTGTAGCTGAAGGTGATATTGATTCATATCAATGGTTTAAAGATGGTTTAGCACTTGGTGTTGCTGCGAATATTGCAGCTGTTGATCAACCA
Organism: Bacteroidales bacterium; assembly: GCA_003446015.1. Taxonomy (GTDB): domain Bacteria; phylum Bacteroidota; class Bacteroidia; order Bacteroidales; family UBA12077; genus UBA12077. Next base: position 79,877 of record DMBU01000060.1, read on the forward strand.
ACATTAACTATCGATCCCGTTACATATGGAGCAGACGAAGGAGACTATCACTGTGTTGTAACAAGTGCTGCTTGTGGAAATGCTTTGAGTAATACGGCAACATTAACCATTTTACCAACAACTTATGTAAGTTCTCAACCAGCAAATACAACGAAATGTGAAGGGGAAGATTTAATTTTAAGCATTACAACAACAGGTGGTCCACATACTTATGAATGGCAATTTGATGATGGAACAGGGTATACTGCTTTAGTTAATGGCGCACATATATCGGGTTCTGGTTCAGCGGTTTCGGGTGTTACCACAACTTCAGTGGTTATTTCGAATATTCAACCCAATGATCAGGGGTTTTATCGATGTGTACTTAATGGAGGTTCAGATCTTTCAAATTCCGCATTAGTGACGGTAAATGAGCGGATTACGATAGTAAGTAATCCATTGGATAAGCAAAGGTGCATAGGCGATCCGGTAACATTCAGTGTAAGTGCAATAGGCGCGATTGATACATATCAGTGGCAATATAATGGAGGAGATATTGGTGGAGCGAATTCATCATCGTATACAATTCCAGCAGTTGCAGCAGGTGATGCTGGTAATTATACATGTATTATTTATGCTCTAGGTACATGCGCAGATGAAACGAGTGCATCGGCTGCTTTAGCAGTTAATAGTCCTACAGTCTTAAATACAGGCCCAACAGATCAACTATTGTGTGAAGGAGAAAGTATTACCTTACCGGTTGATGCCACCGGAAGCAATTTAACCTATCAATGGTATTTTAATTCGGGTATTTTAAATG
>DMBU01000003.1 GCA_003446015.1 Bacteroidales bacterium
ACTAGTGATATTTGTCTCGTAATTGTTCGAACAAATACAAGGAAAGGACAAACCGTTTCTAATCTTAACAAAAAAACGGAATGCCCTTAACAAGTCGGTTTTAAAACCGACGTAAAATTAATCAATTTATTAACTTTAAAATTTTACGATTATGAAGAATTTAGAATTAAATGCTTGTGGTATTCAAGAAATGGATACTTTGGAAATGAAACAAACTGATGGCGGGTTAGTTTTTTGGGCTGTTGTGGGTGCTGGGTTATTGGTTGCTGCAGGGGCAGCAATTATTAATGATTGGGACGACTTTAAAGATGGATTCGCAAGTGCTTTTTAATTAAATTATTAAAAAATAAAATCATGGAAAATATAACATTATTAAATCAGAATGAATTAATCATTATTAGTGGCGGTAATTTTGCTTGGGATGCAGGATGGCTACTCGGTAATATCATAACAGGTTCTTTTGTTACTCCCTATGGAACAGTGGATGCTATGATTGATTACGCCGTACATTACGCTTAAGCAGAATTAGGATTAATATATCTATAGCAAAATGAAAAACAAAACAATAATATCTTTTTTGATCTTTATCCTTTCCTTTTTGTTCTTTTATTTCGTAATTTTCGAGAATTGGGATAAAATAGTGAGGTTTCTTTTTTTTTAATTTAAGATTAACTCAAGGGAGATTGAATCTATATCAGAAGGATTATGTTAAAACATAGTACGACTGAAAGAAATTGCATATCATACATTTAGTGCATTATGCAATAGCTTGCAAGACGACATATTTTGTAATAATTTTTGCATGATAATATTAAAAGTAGTGCGTTTTCAAAACGCATTACTTTTATTTAAGTATAAATAAACAGGTTGTCAATTTTGATGAATCAAATGATATTCCCCATTTCAATTACTCAATTTTCCACGGAAAGCCTAATTAAAAAGCATTCTACCAAAAGCAAAGCCATTTATTGGCTTTTAATTTTTGTAGTTATACTATTTGGCATAGCCATATTTTATGTTAAGGTAGATGTAAATATACACAGTGGCGGACTAATCACTTCCACAGAAAAGGCAACGCCAATTGGCTCTCCAGTTTTCGGCTACGTAAAAACGCTTTTAATAAAGGAAAATGATTTTGTTAAGGCAGGAGACACATTAGTGGTTATCGATACTGTTGATATCGGAAAAAACGCAAAAAGCATTCACGAAAAACATTCATTTTATAAAGAGCAGAATAAAGACCTGGAATACCTTTGTTCATTATCGAAATGGGATATTCTGGATACGGCAAAAGTTTTCAACCCCTTATTTAAATTGGAACTCCAAAAGTTCAAATCCGATTTAAAATATCAAAAACTCGAAATAGCAATACTTAAGAAAAATTACCTCAGAAATAAGGAATTGCATGAAAAAAAGGTAATTCCCAATGCTGAGTTCGAGCAAGTCAATTATAAGTATGAAAACGCTCAATTACAATACAATAAAATTTTCGACAATCAAATGGCTCTCTGGCAAAGCCAATTCAATCAAAATAGAATTGTTATCTTTAATTTAAATGAAAATATAAATAGCCTACAAATAGAATTTCAAAAACATTTTATACTATCCCCCATTGAAGGCTATATACAGGAGCTTTCGGGTTTAAAAGCCAAAGGGATGATTTATCCGAATCAGGATATCTGTGTTATTTCTCCATCTTCAGATTTAATTGTTGAAACCTATGTAACAACATCGGATATTGGTTTAATAAGGCTCAGCCAAAATGTAAAATTCAGGGTTGATGCCTTTAATTATAACCAATGGGGCATGCTAAGTGGAGAAGTTAGCGAGATAGCCAACGATATCTCTGTTTCCGAAAACGGTGTTCCTTCTTTTAAAATCCGCTGTAAATTAAATGGTACAACTTTATCTTATCAGGGAAAAACAGTGGAAATTAAGAAAGGGATGACCTTAAACGCCAACTTCTTTTTAGCCAGAAGAACCATATCACAATTATTTTACGATAATATCACCGATTGGTTTGACCCCAACGAAACCCAAAATTTATAACCCTAAACTTACTAAAATTTCAAACCTTTTGCTCCCAATCTTAAATGGCACTATATAAAAAGAAGAAAATCATAGTTAAACAAAGAGACATTACAGATTGTGGTGCGGCTTGTTTAATGTCAGTTTCGGCACATTATAATTTACATATTCCGGTTTCAAAAATACGCCAATATGCCAATACCGATAAAAAAGGAACAAATGTATTAGGACTAATCGAAGCCTCCGAAAAACTAGGTTTTATTGCAAAAGGTGTAAAAGGAAATTACGATGCTCTATTAAAAATCCCCAAGCCTGCCATTGCACACCTTCATCTCAAAAAGAGGAACTTATTGCATTATGTAGTTATTCTAAAAGTAACAGAGGCACAAATTGACATCATGGATCCGGGGACAGGTGAAATTAAAAAGTTAAAAAAAGAAGAATTTTTGGAAGATTGGACCGGGATTCTGGTTATTCTGGTACCCGGCGACGCTTTTGAAATTAAGAACGAAAGAGTCTCCAATTTCACACGCCTTTTCTTTCTGTTAAAGCCTCATAAACTTGTTATGATACAAGCCTTGATTGGCGCTGTTTTCTTTTCAATTATTGGTCTTTCAACCTCCATTTATATTCAAAAAATAACAGACTTTGTTTTTGTAAATGGCAACAAAAACCTACTCAACTTAATGAGTGTCGGGATGATTGTGCTGATTGTCGTTCAGGTTCTTCTTGGTATATTCCAGACTGTATTTACTTTAAAAACAGGACAGCTGATCGATGCTCGTTTAATATTAGGTTACTACAAACATTTACTTAAGTTACCACAGCGTTTTTTCGATACCATGCGGACTGGAGAGATTATATCTCGTATTGGAGATGCGGTTAAAATTCGAGCTTTTATAAACAATACATTAATCAGTCTTATTGTCAATATTTTAATTGTTGTATTCTCTTTTGTTTTGATGTTTATTTATTCCTGGAAGATGGCTTTAATTGTAATGGCAATTATTCCATTGTATATTATTCTCTATTATATTACGAATAAGCTGAACAAGAAAACGGAACGTAAAGTAATGGAGCAATCTGCCGACCTGGAAAGTCATTTGGTTGAATCCTTAAATACTGTCGGTACAATAAAGCGCTTTGGAATTGAAGATCATTTTAATATTCGAACTGAAAATAAATTTATAAAACTATTGGAAACGGGTTATACTTCGGGTTTAAACTCCGTTTTTACTTCCTATTCAACAACTTTCTTTTCGCGTTTATTCACGATTGTCGTATTATGGACAGGAGCTTATTTTGTTTTGTCAAATGAGTTAACACCAGGCGAACTAATGTCTTTCTATGCGATATTGGGTTATTTTACAGGCCCTTTGAACGGATTAATCAATGTGAATAAAACAGTACAAAACGCATTTATTGCTTCTGACCGTTTATTTGAGATTATGGATTTGGAGCACGAGAGCGAAAATAAGATAGGGCTTACAATCGAGATGCTGGGAGAAATTGTATTTTCAAAAGTTTCTTTCCGGTATGGGTCGAGAGTCGATGTTTTTAGTGAATTTGATTTAAAGATCGAAAAAAGTAAAATTACAGCCATCGTTGGCGAAAGCGGCTCTGGAAAATCTACCTTGATACATCTTTTGCAAAATATTTATCCAATTACAAGCGGTAAAATTTTTATTAATAATATTGATATCACCCAAGTTGATAATTATTCTCTTCGGAAAATTGTCGGGGTTGTTCCACAAACTATCAATCTATTTAAAGGAAACATTGCCGAAAATATTGCTATTGGCGATTTTGAACCCGATATGAATAAGGTAATGCAAATTAGTATGAAAGTTGGGATTCAAAGTTTTATTGACGAATTACCACAAGGTTTTTTTACAGATGTTGGAGAAAATGGTCTTGCATTATCTGGTGGTCAACGCCAAAAAATTGCTTTTGCAAGAGTTTTATACCGAGAACCTGAAATAATAATTCTAGACGAGGCGACCTCCTCACTCGATTCGGAGAGTGAGGAGCAAATAATGAATGTTATTCAGGAATTAAAATCAGAGAATAAAACCATTATTATGATTGCTCATCGGTTGAGTACGGTTCTTAATGCAGATAGAATTGTAGTAATGGAAAAGGGCAAGGTAATAGAGAGTGGTTCACATTCTGAATTATTTAAACTAAAACAAAAGTATTATCATTTATGGCAAAAGCAAATGCCTGTTAAAGATAAAACTGCTTAATAATTACTTAATCAAGGAGGTTTCTGGTTTCCACAAATATTTAACTATGAATTATATAAAGAAAATTGAAAGAATTGAGCGATTAGATAAGCACCTGAAGCTCAGAATGACTGGAAGTGCTGATGAATTAGCAAGAAAGCTTAATATAAGCAAAAGGCAATTATTCAGGACAATAGAAGAACTGAAAGATTATGGAGCCCCTATTGAATATAGCCGATCACTTAAAACATTTTTTTATCAAAAAGAATTCTTTGAAATAAAAACCAATTTTTCCATTCAATTTATTACAGATGGAGAGAAAAAGAACATTTTCGGAGGGAATTTCTCAAATAAACACTTCCGCGCCATGTTTTGTCATTGGGCAACAATAATTTAGCCCTTAATTATTGGAGAAATCGACTTCCTCTTTAAATGTCGATAAAATTAAAATTTAAAAATATGAAAAATTTAGAAAATTTTGGCGTTCAGGAAATGAACGCCAAAGAAATGAGAAATACTGACGGAGGTACTTGGGCTCTTATTTCTTTTATAGTCGTCATAGTACTTCTTGCAATTAATGGATTAACTGAAGACAGGTTTCCAACCGAGTAAAGAGTAAAACAAATACTAAATCAAAAAAAATGAAAAATTTAGAACAAATGATGCTTATCGAATTGGATGAGAGGGAAATGAAAGAAACAAATGGAGGAAGCGTTCTAGGCGCTTTAGCACTACTTGTAGCACTTGCTGTAGGAGCACTAGTTGGGGTGTATATTAAATCAACCTTGCCACCAAATACTGATTAAAAATGGAAATTATACGAAAAAATGCTGATCTTAGATTTTTAACAAATGATGAGTTAAAATCGATTAATGGTGGAACTCCATTTATTGTTGTTGTTGCTCTATTTTTTTTATTAGGTGTAGCTTTAGGATTAAACGCTGATATACCACCTTCAGAATAAAGCAACAACCTACCAATCTACTTATTTAATAAAAATTTTCAGTAAACTTAGGGCATTAATATTAGCTAACAATTTATACTGTTTTAAAAAACACTAAAGATTGTTCCACTTAAGAAAACTTTAATAGTTTTACTAAAAAAAGCGAATCACATTTCAAACTAATGACTTGCTTATTACTATATAATAAATGAATAGAGTTAAAATTTTAATTTTCTTCTTTTTCGGAATACCAATTTTGTCCTATTCGCAATCGACAGAAAACATTTCAATCTCTATCGTTGATTCTGAAACAAAGGAGGCTATCCCTTTTGCAACAATTCATTTATTGAATAGTCCGGATATAGGCTGGGCAGCTAATATGCAAGGGATTATTCGAATTGAATCTTTGCTGCCCGGTACCATGCAGAACGATTCTCTTCTTGTTAAATCTTTGGGATATCAACAAAAAACCACTCATCTAAATCGAATTAAATCCGACAGTTTCCACATCTATTTGCAACCACAAATCTATAATCTAAGCGAGCTCATTGTTAAACCCTCTCAAGATAAAGCCATTCATCTGATTCAAAAAGCAATCGCACATCGAAAAGAAAATTCACCAACTTCAATCGATCATTTTAATTGCGAAATATATAATAAAACAACAATCGATTTCGTGCCAAATAGAGAATACTATTCAAACGCACAAATAGAAAAGATTCAGGCAAATCAGGATCGGTCGCATCTTTTTATTTTTGAAAAATATTCGAGCAGTATTTTTCAGAATGGGACAATGATGCATGAAAGCGTTAAATCGCATCGGCTTTCCGGATTTAAGGATCCAACAATTGAAAATTTCACAAGCCAAATACAGCCGTTTCATTTTTACGAACCAATTATTCCTTTATTTGAAAATACCTATATCAATCCGATTAGCCAATCAGGAATTTCAAATTATGGCTATCAAATTACAGACAGCATTTATGTGGAAAACGACACCATCGTTGGGATTGAGTATTTCCCACAAACATTGAATAAATCGCTGCTAAAAGGGATTGTACATATTTCGTTAAAGAATTACGCAATTACCAAAGTTACAGCAGAACCAGCAATTCAGGAATTATTAAGTTTAAAAATAGAGCAGGAATACAAGCGTATTAAAAATCACTATTTGCCTCACCAGCTAAATTATCAATTGGTATTTAAAAAATATCCGAACAAGAAATATGGATTAAAATTTGAAAGCTATACATATATAAACGATTATCAATTCAATCTAGTTGAAATTAAACCTGCTACGAATCAAAATGATTTAATTTCGATGGATAGTCTACGTCCACTTTCATTATCTCTAAAAGAACAAAACACATACATTTGGGCTGATAGTATTGGTCAGGCGAAAAATTTTGATGGAAAATTAAGGTTTATCAATAAGTTTTCGCAAGGGAAAATCCCCTATAAACGAGTCGATTTTGACTTAACTCAGATTCAATACAATTTGCATGAGAAATATAGATTAGGGATAGGACTTTATACCAACGAATATTTTTCGAAACGGATTACAATAGGCGGTTTTATAGCCTATGGAACTGGCGATTATCAAAATAAATACGGCGGATTAATGGGTTATAAATTCCCAAAACAAAAAATTGAAATTGAAGCAATATATAAAACAGATGTCGTTGAGAGCGGAGCCCTTGATATGGGGTTTACTAAAAAATCAGGCTTTTGGCGCACAATGATGAAAGACAGCCTGAACAGGTCAGAATCATTAAGTATCTCCATTCAGAAAAAAGTGAGCCACAGCACTTTTTTACTTGGAGTGAAAAAAGAAAATATCCAGGATTTGAACTTTAACTATGGTAAATTAAATTTTACCGAAATCTATGCGTCTGCTATCATTAATCTTAACAAGAAGCAGCAAAATTTTTACGAACCAAACAATTTATCATACAAATTCCCCATTCTCTATCTTACTTACGTCAAAGGAATTAATGGATTGGGCAGTCATTTTTCATACAGCAGATTATCCTCTTTTTTGGAATATTCCTATTATGTTGAAGGCTTAGGAAAACAATCTGTTTTTATTGCTTATGATAAGCTTTTTGGAGGGGCAAATCTCCCCTATTATAAATTCATTTCAGGTTACGGTGCTTATTGTCCTTCTTTGCCTTTTTATGAGAAAAACTATTTTCAAACCATGCTCCCATACGAATTCACACATTCAGAATCATTGGTTATGCATTTGAAGCACACGTTTTTAAAACCATTATATTATACAAAACTTTCGGAGCCACGAATTTCGCTTCTTCAATCTGCAGGTTGGGGCAGAAACGAATTTGACCTTACAAATCAGTTCAAAATATTCGACAAAGGGTATTTTGAAAGTGGACTTCATATTGAAAATATTGTCAAAATCAACTACATCAACTTTGCGTATATTGGTTTAGGAGCCGGAGTATTTGTTAAATATGGAGATTATGCATCAAGCACTTTTTCTGATAATATCGTTTATAAATTAAGTTTCTCTGTGATCTTTTGATGAAGATGATTTGCAAAAATTTACCAGGTTAAAACAAGGATAATCATAAATTTCCCTTTCAATATAAAATCCAAAGCATTAAAAAACTTATTCTGAGCGACTCAACGCATAAACCGCAAAACTAGCCA
>DMBU01000175.1 GCA_003446015.1 Bacteroidales bacterium
TTTTTATATTTGATGTATCCAAATCAGGATGGAATTTTGCACCTTCACTTCCAGTAACACAGTGCACCGGCCATTTTTTAAAATGATCGCTTTCTGCAGGATGATCATCTCGCGAAGCCAACACTACATCGAATTGTTTAGCTAAGTTATTTATAGTAGGTATTATCTTATCACCATCCGGAGCTGGTAATGCTCCTCCAGCACAAAAATCATTTTGAACATCAACAATTAATAAAGCTTTCATATTTCCTCCTTTAATTTATCTTGAAGTTTTTTTAATTCATTTCCTATTCCCACAACATAAGTATGTGGGTTTTCAAAACGTTTGGTTTCTTCTGTTACCTGCTTTAGTCTCAACTGGCTAAAGCTTGCAATATCATGTACAGAAAGGTTGGGAATTAAGCGTTTACCTCTTTCCATTACCTTTGTAACAATTTCTTCAGATTTTAAATTACGGGTTATGTATTCTTTGTTTACACCTTGAATTTTATATATTTTATCTGGCTTAAATCCTGTTAACTCAATACCATCCAGTAAAAATGTATTTGTAGTAGAATCAACATATCTATAAATTTTCTTTTTACCAGGCAATGTCATTTTGGATATATTCTCTGAAATCTTCATTGTAGGCCTATCTCCGATTTGTGCTAATTTGTAAACACCATCTAATGCACCTTCGTCTTTCCCAATTACAAGTGAAGTTCCAACTCCAAAAGCATCAATGGGTGCATTTTGTTGCAGCAAACTGCGGATAAGGTGTTCATCCAATTGATTTGACACAACTATTTTTACATACTCCAGTCCCTCTTCATCGAGCATTTTTCGAGCAGTTTTGCTTAAAAAAGCTAAGTCGCCACTATCCAATCTAATTCCTTGCAGTTTACCTCCCAGTTCTTCCAATTCCTTAGCAATTTTTATTGCGTTAGGAATTCCTTTCTTTATTGTATCAAAAGTATCGACAAGTAATATGCTTGATGTAGGATAAAAACGAACAAATTCTCTAAAAGCATCTATTTCGTCATTGTAAGTCTGAATCCATGAATGAGCCATTGTTCCGGTAGATTCAAATCCATAACGACAGGCACTATAAACATTAGAAGTACTGTTAAAACCACCAATCATGGCAGCTCTGCTCGCATGTATTGACCCAAAACCCTGTGCGCGTCGTAAACCAAAATCTACCAATTGTCTTTCTCCAGCTACGAGACGCATTCGAGCAGCTTTTGTTGCTATCAATGATTGGAAGTTTATTATATTTAAAAGCAGGCTTTCTATGAGTTGTGTTTCTATTATATTTCCTTCCACACGAATAATTGATTCATTAGGGAAAACAATCTCTCCTTCACGCACTGAAAACAAATCGCCTGAGAATTTAAAATCCTTTAGATAATAAATAAAATTTTTATCAAATCCGATGTTTTCCAAATAGTTGCAGTCTTCATCGTCAAACTTAAAGTCATCTATTAAATCTATTAAATCAGACAATCCTGCAAAAACAACATAACCACCTTTAAACGGGTTTTTTCTAAAAAAATAATCAAAACTTGCTATCTTGTTTTGTAAACCAGACAGAAAATAACCTTGAGCCATGGTCAACTCATAGTGGTCGGTATAAAGTCCTATATTTTTTTTAAAGATCATCACTTTAAATTCAATTTAATACAGTGCTTTTCCACCATAATCTACAACTGCAGAAAAATTTTATTTTTTAAAGTAGTGTTTGCACTTGCCAAAATAAAACAGTAAAAGCCGGTATTTGTTCTCAAATTAATGACTAGTTACTAAGATGACACTTTTATTACAATGTGATCAATCAATATAATGACTTTGGAGATCATTGCTAATCTATAAATTTTCGATTTTTGATGCCATGATAAAATCAATCATTGATAATCCTTCAATGTTATGTGTAGTGAGTGTAACCTCAACATTTTTATAATGGATGCAAATATCAGGATGATGTTGCTCTTCTTCAGCAATAATTGCAATTTCCTGTGCAAAAGCCATACCTCTTCTGAAATTCTCAAAAGGAAATATTTTTTTTATCTTCTTTTCATTTTCAGACTTCCATTCCGGAGGTAACATTTGTATGTATTTGTTTACCTGATCCTTATTAAATGGTTTAGTTCCAGATTCGCAAGGAACACACTGTTTTTCTCTTAATTCGTTCATAGCTTTTTTTTATTTAAAAGTTTCTGATATAATAAGAGAAAATAACGTGCCATAACTGATTCTCTGAATTAAACCAATTTACTTATTTGTAATCTGTGGGATTTTTCCACATTAAGTGAAACTATACATCAACTTTCATTACCATAAGTAATGTAAATTAAAATTAAATACTCCTGCAATGCATGCCAGCTAACTGACACAGAATGCAATTCGATTCTAATAATAAAAGATAAAGAAATTGGCATACTAATAGGAGTATTCATAAACAGAATAAAATAGTTGAATCTAAATAATATTATGAATTATGGAAAAAGAAGAGTTAGTGTTAAAAACAAAACAAAAACTTGATGAAATTCAAGAAAAAATTAACGATATCAAGGAAAAAGTAGAACAGAATACGAATGATGCAATTCACGAAAAAAGTGAACATATTATAAACGAGTTAAAAGAACTTGGTGAAAAAATCCACAAGCAATATTCTAAACTTGGCTTACCCGAAAATCAAAGCAAGCCAAACATAACCGAGATGGAAAAGAATATCTTTAACAGTATAAGGTCATTCGATTCTGCTTTTCAACGTGCCGGTTCAATTTTTAAACCTCACTAGTTTAATTTGAATCAAACATTATAACAAAATTGGAAAAGGTAGATACGGGGACTATTTTTTGTTGTTCCTGTAATTCATATTTTCGCTAAGGAATGGAAATAACAAGTATTGCAAGACTGCATTACAATTACGTGGCAAAAAGAAAACATTTGAAAAAGCACAGTTCATCTTATCTTATCCGAGATTAAAACATTCAATAAGCAAGAATCAGCAGAGCATTGGATTTCTAATTAAGAAATCTTAATGTTTATAAAAAATTAAAAAAACTAGATTATGAAAAACTTCAAATTAAAAAACCTGGGATTAACAAGTCTTAATGGAATTTTAGCAATTCTGTTTGGTGTTATTGCGTTGGTTTTTCCATCTATTACCGTGTTTGCATTAGTCATTTACTTTGCCATATCAGTTCTAATTGGTGGCATTATACTATTAGTTAACTCCATTCGGGTAAAAAATATAAATCCAAACTGGAGATTTTTATTGTTTGAAGGAATTATTGGAATTTTATTTGGTGCAATAATTCTTTCAAGGCCTGAACTGGCAGCTGTCGTATTATTAACGATAATTGGTATATGGTCTTTAATTGTTGGATTAATTTTCTCAACAGTTTATTTTATTAGCAGTGTACCAAAAGAGATTAGAAATATTTACCTGGCTGCAGGTATCACATCTCTTCTTTTTGGTTTGCTGATTGTATTTAATCCCTTTGAGAGCCCAAGAGCTGTGATTACATTAATTGCCTTATATGCAATTACATATGGTGTGTTTTCTATTTCTAATAATTCAAGAACTTATTAATCAGATAAACTATGAATTTAAAAGAAATAAAGATTTCAGCGTTGATAAACAAATAGCATGTTTGGCAAATTATGTTTATGTAAAGATTTTTAATGAGTTTTTTTAAATCTGATAGGGATATATCCCTATATTGAAAAAAATATATTAACGTTAAGCAAATAAAATATTATTAAAGCAAGCAATGAATATACTTATTACTGGAACTAGCACAGGTTTGGGAAACGGGTTAACCAAACATTACTTAAAACAAGGGCATACAGTATACGGAATTAGCAGAAAAGCCGATGATTCCCTGAATAAACTAAACAATTTTGAATTTCTGTCGCAAGATCTAATAAAATTTGATGAAGTAAAAGAAAAAATAAGTGGGTTTTTAAAAAATGTCCAGTCGCTTGATTTAGTAATACTTAATGCAGGAAAACTAAATAAAATTAAAGATTTAAAAGAAACGAGCCTCGACGAAATAAAAACTATTATGGATATTAATCTATGGGCCAACAAAATTCTAATTGATGCATTAACAGCACAAGTAAGGGATATTAAACATATTGTTGCTATTTCATCAGGGGCCGCTGTAAGCGGAGCTCGAGGCTGGAATGCTTATTCTATTTCAAAAGCGGCATTAAACATGCTTATTGACTTATACGCTAAAGAATTGTCTAATATTCATTTTACAGCATTAGCTCCGGGATTAATCGATACCAATATGCAAGATTACATTTACAATTATGCTGATGATGAAAAATTCACAGTGGTAAAAAAACTGAAAAAAGCAAAAGGTACAGATCAAATGCCTAAAACGGATGAAGCAGCTAGAATAATTTCTGAAGCTATTCAGAAATCCATAAAATATGCTAGCGGTTCATTTTTAGATGTGCACAACTTGTAAAGAATAATTGGCAAGCAAAATTCTTAAACAATAATTTTTTCAGGTTTTAATAAAAAGAGGCACAACGAATTAAAATAGTTGTGCCTCTTCTATTTACATGCTGATTATTTTACTACTACTCCAATTCAAATGATATTTTTGCATTTACAGCATACGAAACGATCATATTATTTTCAACATTAGCTTTCATTTCTTTAATGTAAACAGACCGAATATTTTTTACTGATTTTGAAGCTTCTTTTACTGCATTTTGAGCAGCATGCGAAAAACCTTTTTCTGATGAAGCTATTACTTCAATTACTTTTACTATTTTATCCATAAAAAATGATTTTATAAAGAACAGATTCTTCATTCAATTAAAAATGAAGGAGTCCATCTGGATCGACATAAACATTTCTCAGCTTACTGCCAATAATTTCGAAATCTGCCCTTTGGGTTTAACATCATAAACCAGAGGACTTCTCAGTTTTATTTTTTATTCAATAGATATATCGCCAACCACGTTTATAACTCCTTTGGTAAATGTTGCAATATCAATTGCTCCCTTTTTTATAAGATAATTTGAAACACTTCCAGTTAAAAGAACAGTTCCCTTCATTAAATCAATATCAATTTTATTTTCATCAGGTGATGGCATGATAATCAATTTAATACTTAAAAGTTCTAATATCACTGTTCAATTCTATTTCATCCAATTTAATGCCAAATAAACTTTATATGTTTTCGTAATATTCATAAAAAGTATATGACCATGCTAGTATCACTGTAGAATGAGCAAATCATTTATCGTTTTTCTGTTTTTTATTAATACTATTATGATATTCTTCATTATGATATTTTAAGAATGTTGAAATTGTTCCGTTTATTGTAGAATAAATCCCCACTATTCAAGAATTTAATTTNNGCTTTAAATGTACAGGAAATTATTCGTCAGATTAAATTTTCTAAACGTGTATTTCTTACTGCATTATTAACAATATAAACCGCACTAATAGTGTTTTTGATATATTCCATATACTATCCTTTAATTGTTTGTAGGAATACTTACACTATCAATTTTGATAGAATTAATTATCAGATTAATTAGCAAGAGAAAAGGTGTTAAAAGTAATAAAGGAATGCTTAGTAAAATATTCAAATAAGAATTTGAGGCTTTGAAAATCTCTCGTTCATTAATAAATAAAAGTAGAGCTATTTTACAAGTAAAACTGGAACATTTGTATTATTAATCAGTATTTCATTTCTTTTTTTCTGAAGAAACCTTTTAAAAAGACTTTTTTTATTTAATAAAGTCATTATTAGATCTGGATTATTCTTTTTGATATAATCAGATAATACTTCAGTATATTTATTACCTGCTAATATTTTCTCTTCAAACTTAAAAGGTGTAAACCTGTCTTTTATTATACCCTCTAAAATTTCACTTTTCAATTTCCTTTTTTCATAATTTTTGGGCTTAACTATATTTAACCCATATATAGTAGGTTTAAATCGTTTAAAGAAAGATATTTCTTTTTTAATCTTACTCAATTTATCTGGTGCCAGATCAGATATTAGATAAATGTTCTTAAATTCTTCAAAATCCTGCCCGGGCGGAACTAAAAACGAAACAGCACCTATATTATAGATTGTATCCATTATCTCCTGTTTTGATTGAAAAATAAAACCATCAGAAACTGAATTAACCAATAAGATACATTCTTTGTCTGTTTTAACCAGATTTCTAATATTAACCGTGGTGCTCCCTTCTTCAACAATCGTTTTTATTTTAAGAGGGTAATTAAGTTTTGATGCTTCTTTACTAAGTATTTTATCCAATTTCATTTCTGCATGTTTCTTTTCTCGTTCAATTATTTTCTGATGTGATAATTTATTACCAGGAGCAATAGTTTGTGAATCGGAGTAAGAACTTTGCACTCCTTGCAGTGTTCTTGTATCAATTATATGTACTATAACCACTTCTGACTCTAAGCATTTCGCAAGATTCAGTCCATAAGGTATTATGCTATCAACTTTTCCTTTTATATCACTTATAATAATCGTTTTCATGGCTTCAGTTATTATTTTTTAGTAAATACGTGTGTCGCATGGCCATCGAACATTTCAGCAGATTCCATAATCGTTTCTGCCAGGGTTGGATGTGGATGAATTGTAAGTGCTATATCTTCTGCTGTAGCTGCCATTTCAATAGCTAATACTAATTCCGATATCATATCGCCAGCATTTCGCCCTACAATTCCTGCCCCCAAAATGCGTTCACTTTTTTTATCAATTACAAGTTTTGTAAACCCACTTTTCTCGTTCATTGCAACTGCTCTGCCGGATGCAGTCCAGGGAAATTTCACCGTTTTATAGTTTATGTTTTTTTCTTTGGCTTCTTTCTCGCTTAATCCACATGTTGCAATTTCGGGTTCGGTATAAATTACGGCTGGAATTGCTTTCGCATCGTTCAATGCACCTTTTTTACCAGCAATTGCTTCAACAGCTACTCGCCCCTCGTAACTTGCTTTATGCGCTAATAAAGGTTGTCCTGCAATATCACCAATGGCAAAAATGTTTTCGTTACTGGTTTGTTGTTGTTTATTTACTTTTATAAATCCTCTATTATCTACGTTTATATTAATATTTTCCAATCCCAGGTTTTCTGAATTTGGAACCTGCCCAACAGCCATTAACACTTTATTATATTTTTTCTTAAATGACTTATCGTTTTTTCCCATGAATGAAACCTCCAACTGATTACCTTTTTCTTCAATTTTTTCAACCTTAGTTTCGAGAAATACTTCACTAAAAATATGCTGACTGGCTTTTTTATATTCGGTGACCAAATCGGAATCCATGCCTGGCATAAAATCATTGGTCAATTCAACTATTGAAATTTCTGTTCCTATTGCCTGGTATATCGTTGCCATTTCCAAACCAATATATCCTCCGCCAATAATTAACATTTTTTTTGGTATTTCTTTTAAATCTAATGCTTTTGCAGAATTTAAAAGATGTTCGCTTTTGATATCGAGTCCCGGAATTGTTGCTGGTTTAGCTCCTGTTGCTATAATCACTTTTTCGAAAGTGATTTCTTCTTTTTTGTCTTTTTCGCCGCTTAATTCTAAAGTATTTGAATTTATAAACTTTGCCCGCCCTCTGAGATAATTAATTTTTCGGGCTTTTACCAATTGTCCCAAACCGCCTGTTAACTGTTTCACTACTTTATTTTTCCAGTCTATTACTTTTTCAATATCGACTTGTGGAGCTGAGAATTTAATTCCCAAATCTTCGGTGTGTTCAGCATCGGTTTTAATTCTGGCCAGGTGCAACAATGCTTTTGTAGGTATACAACCCCTGTAAAGGCATACGCCTCCCGGATTTAGCTCCGGGTCAATTAAAGTTACATTAAGACCAAGGTCAGCCGCTAAAAACGCTGCACGATATCCTCCCGGCCCCGCTCCTATAATAATTAAATCGTGTGTTTTTTCACTCATGTTGTATCCTGTTAAAATAAAATTGCATAAGGATCTTCAATCACGTCGCATATCCAACGAAGGAATCGCGCGCCATCTGCTCCGTCTATTATTCTATGATCATATGACAGAGATAATGGAATAACCAATCGCTTCTCGAATTCATCACCTACTAATACCTGCTGGTATTTAGATCTTGAAACCCCAAGAATTGCAACCTGAGGATAATAAACTATAGGTGTAAAACCTGTTCCTCCAATACCTCCAAGGTTAGAAATAGTGAAATTTCCACCTTGCATCTGATCAAGTGACAACTCTTTATTTCTCGCTTTCTTAGCCAAATCGGATAATTCAGCTGATAAGTTTGCAAGTGATTTTTTATTTACATCGCGAACTACAGGCACTAACAAGCCTTGTTCGGTATCTACAGCAATTCCAACATTATAATAATGTTTATATATTATTTGCTTATTATCCATATCAACACTTGCATTAAACTGTGGGAATTTTTGCAAGGCTAATCCTACGATCTTTAGTAATAATGATGTAACCGTTAGTTTTCCACCAGCTTTCTCAATTTTATCCTGATTTTTCTTTCTGAATTCTTCCAACTTGGTAATATCAGCCTCATCGAATTGTGTTACATGAGGTACTGTTTGCCAGGCTTCAGAAAGACTTTTTGCAGTAACTCTTCTAATGTTGTTCATATCTTCGCGAGAAACAGGTCCCCACTTAGAAAAGTCGGATAATTGAGTTTTCTGTTTTGGTTCTGAAACCGGGTCACTTGTGTAATTTTCTACATCTTCTTTTGTTATTCTACCTCCGGGGCCACTGCCATCAATTTTCAATAAATCAACGCCTAATTCACGTGCAAGTCTCCTCACCGATGGAGCTGCAGGAATATCTTCCGATTCTGCCCTTTCGCTAATAGTCTTTTCTTCTTTTTCTACTGATTTTTGATCAGTAGTTTCTTCATTTTGATTCTCTTTTGGTTTATCATCGTCGGGTTCTTTTTCTTTCTCATCATTGTTATCTTCTTCTTCCTTTACCTCAATTATCATAATCACCTGGTGTACAGAAACTTCATCACCTTCAGAAACTTTTACCTCATCAATTACACCATCGTAATCTGAAGGAATATCGGTAGTAGCTTTATCTGTTTCAATTTCAACCAAAGCTTGATCTTTAGAAACTTTATCTCCTTTCGAAACCAATACACTGGCTATTAAACCTTTTTCAACATTTTCGGCTATATCGGGAATTTTAATTTCTTTTTTCATTTTTTTTATTTTTTTAGTAGTCTGAAAATGAAGCAACTAATCCGAAAACTCCCGTCCCGATTGTTATTGGAAGCTATGGGGAAGGGCCTTCACATTCAGGAGCTTACGATGAATTTTAACCATTTTCGTGTGTATATTTTAAAAATGTTAAAATTCATGGTTGTTTCAGAATCGATTTTATTTTATGAGGTTTTCATGATTATTTTAAATTAACAGGCGAATTTTTATTAGCCTTGATATTTAATTTCTTTTTAGCCTTTGATAAAATGGGATCATCTATTTTACCTTGTTCTTTAAGACTTTGCAATGCTGTCCAGACAATATAATTTGAACTTACTTCGAAATATTCGCGCAGTTCATCACGATGCTCACTTAATCCGTAACCATCCGTTCCAAGTGCTACGAATGTTCCGGGAAACCATTTAGAAACTGACAATGGAAGTGCTTTCATATAATCGCTTGCAGCAACAAATGTTCCTTCTTTTGATCCAACAGAATCTTCAATGTATGTTTTTGTATTTTTATCTTTTAACCGATTAACACGTTCTGTTTCAACACCGTTATCATAAAGTTTTTTGTAGCTGGTAACACTCCAAACATCTGCATCAATATCGTAATCGTTTTTCAATATCTCAGCAGCCTCAAGTGCTTCGTTCAGAATAGAACCACTTCCGAGCAGATTTAAATTGTATTTATTATTCTGGCTGAATTTATATTTATACATCCCGTTAATAATTCCTTCTTTTATTCCTTTCGTTGAAGGCATCTTAGGCATTTTATATTTCTCGTTCATAATGGTGATGTAATAAAAAATATCTTCACCATCCTTAAACATTTTTTTCATTCCATCTTCAATAATTACAGCAAGTTCAAATGCAAATGCAGGATCGTAAGCCTGAACACTGGGAACCGACAAGGCCAACAAGTGGCTTTGACCGTCCTGATGTTGTAAACCTTCACCAGCCAACGTTGTACGCCCGGCCGTTCCTCCAAGCATAAAGCCTTTTGTACGCGCATCAGCAGCTGCCCAAATTAGGTCTCCAATGCGCTGAAATCCAAACATGGAGTAAAATATGAAAAAAGGAATAGTATTCACCCGGTGCGTTGAGTAAGATGTTCCCGCAGCAATAAACGATGCCATTGAACCAGCTTCGGTGATACCTTCTTCTAGAATTGCACCGTCTTTTGCTTCCTTATAATAAATCAGGCTTTCTCTATCAACAGGTTCGTAAAGCTGTCCATTGTGAGCATAAATTCCTGCCTGCCTAAAAAGCGCATCCATACCAAAAGTACGTGATTCGTCGGGTACAATTGGCACAATTAAATTAGCTATATTTTTATCTTTTAGAAGTTTACCTAACAGTTGAACTGCCGCCATTGTAGTTGCCACATCTCTTTCACCCGAGCCTTTTAAAAATTCTTCAAAAACTTCCTGTTCAGGCATTTTAAAGTCGGGAGTTTTTGAATTTCGTTTGGGTAAATATCCTCCTAATTTTTTTCGTTGTTCTTTAATATATTTTATCTCTTCGCTATCATCATCAGGCTTATAAAATGGAGCATCCTTTAAATCATCATCTGATATAGGGATATCAAACCGATCGCGAAAATGTTTTAATTCGGACTCATTTAATTTCTTTTGCTGGTGAGTAATATTACGCCCTTCACCAGCCTCCCCGAGTCCATATCCTTTTATTGTTTGAGCAAGAATAACCGTTGGAGCTCCTTTAAATTCCATTGCAAATTTATAAGCATTATATACTTTTTGAGGGTCATGTCCTCCACGGCGAAGTTTAGCAATTTCATCATCGCTTAAATCTTTTACCATTTCCAACAATTCTTTATGTTTACCAAAAAAATCTTTTCGTATATAATCTCCTTCTTCGATAGATAACTTTTGACGTTGACCATCAACAATTTCTGTTAATCTTTCTTTTAATAAGCCTTTATCATCTTTATCTAATAATGGATCCCAGTTTGAGCCTAAAACAACTTTAACCACATTCCATCCTGCCCCACGAAAGGCCCCTTCAAGTTCTTGAATAATAGAACCATTACCTCTAACCGGGCCATCAAGCCGTTGCAAATTACAGTTTATAACAAAAATCAGATTATCTAACTCTTCTCTGGCTGCGAGCGTTAAGGCGCCCATTGATTCTGGCTCGTCCATTTCTCCGTCTCCGAGAAAAGCCCATATTTTTTGATCATTAACCTCAAGTAACCCATTATCCTGCAAATATTTATTAAATCGCGCCTGATAAATAGCAGTTATTGGGCCAAGCCCCATGGAAACAGTTGGAAACTGCCAATAATCTTTCATTAAACGAGGATGGGGATATGATGACAAACCTCCTTTGGGATTCAATTCTCTTCTGAAATTCTCGAGCTGAGTAATAGAGATTCTTCCCTCTAAAAAAGACCGAGCATAAATTCCAGGTGAAGCGTGTCCCTGAAAATAAATAATATCAGCTGGAGTATCACCGTCACCACCTCTAAAAAAATGGTTAAATCCAACCTCATACAAGGTAGCTGCAGAAGCATATGTTGAAATGTGACCTCCTATTCCTTCTTTTTTTTTATTTGCCTGAACTACCATAGCCATGGCGTTCCATCGAATTAAGCTTTTTATTTTTCGCTCTAACTCACGGTTTCCCACATATTCTACTTCTTTAGATTTAGGAATAGTATTTATAAACTGAGTCGTTAATGAAGGTTGTAATATAACTCCCTTTTCAACGGCCATTTTCTTCAACAGCTTCATTATTTCCTGAGGTCTGTGCTCCTCCTCGTTATTGATAATGAACTCAAATGAATCGAGCCATTCCTGGTTTTCAAATTCGTAAATATTCTTTTTGTCTTCGGCCATTATCATCTTTTTTAATCCATTTTAAAACACTATTCCATAGGTAACCCAGCTTCTTTCCACTCCTTTTTACCCGCTTCATAATCGTAAACGTTCTTAAATCCAATACTTTTCAATTTTTTAGCTGCAGTTGGACTAGCAGAACAATCGAAATTTGAACAATAAACAACAATCTCATCATCTTTGTTAAATCTATCCTTAGCTTCAGTTGCTATTCGCTCCAAAGGAATATTTATTGCTCCCTTTATATGTTCTTTGTTATATGCATCTTCTTCAAGAACTTCAATAAGTTTTACATTATTCTTTTCAAGTTTCTTTTTTAATTCATCTAGTCTTATCGATTTCATAATAAATTCTCCTTTTAGTTTGAAATAAATAGACAATAGCTATACCATAAGTAAAATACTCTTGTTTAAAAAAATAATCAGTTGAATACTTAACAATTAGAATTGAAATAGGTTTATTCGAGGCAATTCGTTTTGTGGAATTAAATGTAAAACTGGGTAATAATTCCCCATTTAGAAGAATACAGATAACACAAACTAGTATTCGAAAAGATTTAACAAATTTTGATGTCAGGCATATGTATGTGTATTAGCACTTATAGCTGTTTAATCATGATTTTTTGCACGAAATATTTCATAAATTCGATATTTTTCACTATATTAAATGAATCTAAATAAAAATAGTGACAGTTTCCTTGAACGATCCGGCACTGTTGTTGTTATTTATAAGGAGGTTATCTTAAAGTCTTAAAAAACAAATGGAACGAAAAGATTTCATCAGGTTGGGTTTAATAGGAACATTTGGATTGCAAGTTATCCCTGTTATAGGAAGCAAGCGGTCAAAAAGTTTTGAAGAAAATGTCAGTTTACAAACGATTAAAGAATTTGTTGTTGCAGGTCATAGCAACTTATCCAAAGTGAAGGTAATGTTAAAATCTTTACCTAATTTGATTTATTGCAGGCACGATTGGGGTGGTGGTGATTTTGAAGAAGCTATTGAAGGAGCCGGTCATGTTGGGAACAAAAAAATTGCTGAATACCTTATAAACGAAGGAGCAAGGGTAAACCTGTTTGTTCTCGCAATGCTTGGAAAGACAGAAATTGTAAAAACAACACTTGAACAATTTCCAAATTTATTACATGCAAAAGGAGCACATGGTTTCACACTTTTGCATCATGCAAAAGCAGGGGGTAAAGAATCGGAAGAAATCTATAATTATTTAATAGAAAAAGGATTAACAGAAAGTAAGTACAATATATAAGAATAAAATATTAACAAAGTAAAAATAAAATATCATGAAACTTATATCATATAACATTAAGAATTTCAGAAGTATAGAATATATGAAGTATTTGCCGGAACCGGTAAAAAAGGAGATTGAAATTGTGTCGAGGGTACTACCATTTAAGACCAATAATTATGTAGTAGATTACTTAATTGATTGGGAAAATTACGAAACTGATCCGGTTTATATTCTTACATTTCCAAACCGGCATATGCTTCCTAAACATCATTACGAATCAGTGAAGGATGCCATAGAGAAAGATCTTCCTGAAATAGAAATTACACGTTTAATCAATAAAATCAGGTTTCAATTAAATCCCCACCCAGCGCAGCAAGCTACCAATGTTCCAAAGCTTAATGGAGTAGATTTGCCTGGAGTACAGCATAAATACAGAGATATAGCACTGTTTTTCCCAACGCAAGGGCAAACGTGCCATGCCAATTGTACGTTTTGTTTCCGTTGGCCTCAGTTCGTTAAGGATTTGGACTTACAATTTTCGATGAAAGAAATTGATCAGCTTTGCGATTATGTAAAAGAACACGAGTATTTGCATGAGATTTTGTTTACTGGTGGTGACCCTATGATTATGAGTCCAAAAACTATTTCAACGTATATTGATAAGATTATAAATGCCAAAATATCAAATTTAGACACGATACGCTTTGGTACCAAATCATTAACTTACTGGCCCTTTACTTTTTTACCAGAGTTTAATGAAGAGGCACAAGAGATGCTTGATCTGTTTAAACGTATTGTTGATAATGGATTTCATCTATCTATCATGGCTCATTTTAATCATATTAATGAAATGAGTAATGAAGTAGTTGAACAGGCCATAAAGAATGTAAGGTCAACAGGAGCGCAAATCAGAACTCAAGCTCCAATTTTAAAGCATATTAACGACGATAGTGAGATGTGGGCTCGTATGTGGACAAGGCAGGTAAAACTTGGAATGGTTCCTTATTATATGTTTGTGGAAAGGGAAACCGGGCCATTTGAATATTTTCAGATGCCCTTATCTAAAGTATACGAACTGTATACTAACGCCATAAGAATTGCAGGGAGCATGGCCAAAACCGTTACAGCGCCGGTAATGTCAGCAGCTCCAGGAAAAGTTCAGATAATGGGAGTTGTTGAAAATCCAATTGACCAGGAGAATTATTTTATGTTACAATTTGTAAGAAATAGAGATCATAACAAAACATTTAAACCTTTCTTTATGCATTATGATGAAAATGCAACGTGGTTTGACCAACTTGAGCCTGTTGAATTGCAGTTAAAATCAGCTTAACATATAACCATCTTCTTTTTAACTTTTTTTTGAAAGAGGCTAGTAAACGTCTTCCTGTAACCTTTTCTCTGTACGCAGTTGTTTTACAAAAACAGAAGTTTGTTCTTTGGTTAAATTTCCATTAATACGGATAATTTCCGATAATGCATTTCGAACATCACCTGCCATTGTTCGCTTATTACCACAAATGTAGATGTTTGCTCCTTCTTGAATCCAGTGATATATTTCTTCACCTTTTTCCAATAAGCGATGATAAATATAATGTTTGTTTTCACTGTCTCTGGAAAAGGCCGTATCAATTTTTGTGAGCAATCCTTTTTTCTGGTATTGCATCAACTCATCTTTATAAAAAAAATCGGTTGAACTGTTTCGTTCTCCAAAAAATAACCAGTTACAACCCTCGGCGTTTTGCATATTCCGGTATTGTAAAAATGACCGGAAAGGTGCAATTCCAGTTCCGGTTGCAACCATAATAACCGGGACTTTCTTATCCTCAGGAAGTCTAAATCGCGAATTAACCTCAACAAACAATGGTGCAGTATCTCCTATTTCCAATCTTTTCCAAACATAAGAAGAACAAACACCACTATGCTCCCTGTTGTTATATTCGTAATTAAGAATACGAATGGTTAAATCTACCTGATCTTGTCTTTCGGGTCTGTATGAAGCTGCAGAATATAATCGTGGAGTTAGTTTGCGTAATGTTTTAAGAAAATCGTCTACTTTAAAATCTCCGTGAAAATCTATTACCATATCCAACACATCACTATTCTTAACATATTCAACTAATTTTACCTGATCTTTCAACAAGTTCTTTAGTTTTTCATTTTTAACTAATCCTGCATACTTCTCTAACACTACGGGAGTAATTAAGGTTAGTTCATAATCATGAATTAAAGCCACTTTGAGCATCTTTTTATTTTCGCCAGAACCTACCAGTAAGGTTGGATCAAAACCCATCTTTTTTAGAAGCTTATCTACTAACAAGCGTGAATTAGAAGCATAAATCCCTACCAAATCGCCAGGATGAAAATCAATACCTGAATTTACCAAAGAAAACGAAATATTCATGGTTGGATGAGAAGCATTTTCGCCATTTAACAGCTCTTTATGAATCACCGTGGCTTTATAAGCATTATAATGCAAATTATCATCAAGCTTCAATTGGAATACAAATTTCTTTTTCTCAGATTTCTTTTTTTTAGGTAATGTTTCTGCAAATTTATCAACAGTTTGCTTTACCCAATTTTTAGATTTTTCTTCAAAATCGATATCACATTTTTCAACCGGTTGTATTCGATTAGCTCCCAGCTTCTCCAATTGTAAATCAAAATCGGCTCCGGTTTGCGCAAAATACCTATAACTACTATCTCCTAATCCCAACACTGCATATTTTGTGCCTTGCATGTTTGGTGCAGCTAGACTGTGAATAAAAGCATGAAAATCCTCCGCAGGAACCGGAGGTTCACCTTCTCCGTGAGTACTAACAATTATAATAAGATTTTTTAAATCCTTGAATGAATTAAAATCAAACTTGTCCATGCTTTTACAATCACATTCTAAACCTAAATGTTTGGCAAATTCTTTGGCCAGAACAGCTACTGCTTTAGAATTTCCTGTCCGGCTTCCGTATATAATATTCAAAGTATATTGTGATTTACTCATTGTTGCAATTCTATTATTTTACGTATTAATTATTCCGGAATTTAGGTGCTAAGAAAAAGTAGACCCATAATAGATACAGTCCAAAATAAAATTTGTTCAGTAAAATTAATGGATCTATAGTTTGGCTAACTGAATTTTTTAAAGGTATTGATCCAAACAGAAAGTTGTGTCATAATTCCTCAATATAGTTTTTTCTTAAAAATCCACACCTAAATATAAAAACCTAATTTTCTGACATATATGCTTTAACCCTTCTTTTGGAATAATTTTTATATTATGCTTTATATCAAAATTAGGGTTTTATGATAAAAACGAAACAAAGCTCTTTAGCATTAAATATACCTGATAGTTCAAAACCAAGAATCATAATGGTAGGAGGAGGTTTTGGCGGTATTAACTTTTTAAAAAAAATCAATACAAAGCTTTTTCAGGTTGTTGTATTTGACCGATATAATTATCATACTTTTCAACCATTACTTTATCAGGTTGCTACAGCGGGATTAGAGCCCGATTCTATAGCCGGACCATTAAGAAAAATCATCAACAAAAAGCACAATGTATACTTTAGAATGTTAAAAGTAAACCGTATTGATACAGAAAAGCACATTGTATTTACCGAAGCAGGAGAATTAACATTTGATTATTTAGTTATTGCTACCGGTGCAAAAATGAACTATTTCAATAAGCCGGATATAGCAAAACATGCTTTTCCCATTAAACAAATAACACATGCACTGGATCTTAGAAGTCATATTTTTCAGCAATTTGAGAAGATGGAAATTATAACTGAAAAAAAAAGATTTGATAAATATTCAACTTTTGCGGTGGTTGGTGCCGGACCAACAGGAGTTGAAATTTGCGGTGCTCTGTCTGAATTAAAAAATCATGCTCTACCAAAGGATTACCCTGATTTAGATATTAAAAATATGAAAATATATCTTATTGAAGGTCTGGATCGTGTATTGCCATCCATGTCGAAAAAAAGTAGTAAAAAAGCTCAAAAATACCTTGAGAAATTAGGGATTGAGATCATTTTAAATTGTAAAACTCAAAGCTATGATGGAAATACCATTAAATTAAGTAATAATAAAGAAATAGATGTAGGCACTTTAATTTGGGCAGCAGGTGTAAAAGGTAATTTGATAAATGGCCTTAGTGCTAAGAGTATATCAAATGGTAAAATATGGGTTAACAGAGAATGTAGAGTTTATAAAGATCCTAATGATCAATCTGTTTATAGTAACATATTTGCTATTGGAGATGTAGCACATATGGAACATGAAAATTATCCAAAAGGATTACCTGGCTTGGCACAAGTTGCTATTCAACAAGGGAAACACCTGGCTAAAAGTCTTAGCAGAATCATGAAAAAGAAAAAGTCCGAAAAGTTTTATTATAAAAACAAAGGTGTATTAGCAACAGTTGGCCGAAATAAGGCTGTTGCTGATTTACCTGGAAATATAACCCTATCCGGAATATCTGGATGGATTATCTGGATGATGGTACATCTTTTATTTCTTATTGGTTTCAGAAATAAGACTGTTGTTTTTGCCAACTGGTTATGGAATTATTTTACTTACGATAGAGGAATCAGGCTCATTTTAAGGCCATCATCCAAAAAGAAGGATAGAATGAGTCGTGAAATGGAAAGTGAAATGAACGAAACAGAAAATATTAACTTTTAAAAATAAAATAGTATGCCTTACAATAAAAATAATTACCCAAATTCTCTGAAGAATCTTTCATCGGAAGTAAGAGAAAAAGCAATTGAAATTTTAAATAAACTGCTTGAAGAAAAAAAGATGGATGAAAGTATTGCCATCCCAACGTCAATAAGCAGAGCTAAAGATTGGGCAAGCAACAGGGGAAAGCGAATACCTAAAACTCAAACAGATCAAAAAGCCCATGGAAAAGATCTTTATGTTATACCCCATGATGATGGTTGGGCCATAAAAGAAGAGAAAGCATTAAAAGCAAGTTTTGTTTTTTATACAAAAAAAGAAGCGGTGGATAAAGGACGTAAAATAGCAAAAAAAGAAAATAACAGTTTGATTATCCAACGTAAAAATGGAAGTATTCAAAAAAAAATATCATATAACAGATAAAAACATTGATTATGTACAAATTAACATTACTCAGACATGGAGAAAGTGAATGGAATAAGGAAAATTTATTCATCGGGTGGACAGATGTTCCACTCTCAGAAAAGGGAATTCAAGAAGCCAAAAAAGCCGGTCTAAAATTAATGGAAAATGGTTTTCAGTTTGATTTGGCTTTTGTTTCGTATTTAAAGAGAGCATTACATACACTATGGATTATTCTGGATGTGCTCGACGAATTATGGATTCCGTGGGAAAAGAACTGGAGGCTTAACGAAAGGCATTATGGTGCATTACAAGGATTAAACAAAAAAGAAATGTCTGAAAAATACGGTGATAAACAAGTACATGAATGGAGAAGAGGATACTCCACAAAACCACCCCTTTTAGAAAGGAATGATAAACGCTTTCCAGGAAATCAAAGAATGTATAAATCTTTAAAAGAAAACGAACTTCCTTTAGGAGAAAGCCTTGAAGATACTGTTCATCGTTTTATTCCTTACTGGACCAATACTATTGTTCCTGAAATAAAGAAAGGAAAGCAAATTATTATTTCTGCACACGGAAATAGTCTTAGGGCATTGATTAAGCACCTTGACAGTATTTCGGATGATGACATATCTTCTGTAGAGATTCCAACAGGAAAACCATTAATATATGAACTTAATGAAAATATGAAACCGGAAAAAGAGTATTACTTGTAAATTTTACAAAAATTAAATTCTACCTGGACTCGCGGTCTCTTTTTACTTGTTTTTTCATTTCTGCGTTTAAGAAATCTTGATTAAAAGGAGCATCACTTTTTTTGGTTTTTTTGTTCTAAGAAACAAGTATTTACAAATTTTATCAATTTTCGTCTTTTGTTTTTATTTAGATTAATTCTAAATTTGTATGTTATGTATTAAGAAGTAATAATTGCAATATGCTATGTTTATTCAATGCTTTTATCCATAACCTTTTAAATCATTTGCATTATGAGTGGATTTTTAAGTTCTGCTATTGGGAAAAAATTCTTAATGAGTATTTCCGGATTTTTTTTAATGCTTTTTTTAATCGTGCATTTAATAATTAACTTATTATTGTTAGCAGACACTACCGGAGCTACGTTTAACATAGCTGCACATTTTATGCGAACCAACCCCTTGGTTAAAATAATTGAACCCTTATTAGCAATAGGATTTCTAGTACATATCTGTTATTCTTTTATTATTTCCATAACAAACTGGAGAGCAAGGCCTATCAAGTATGAAGTAAATAATCCTCGTGAGAATAGTACCTGGATATCCCGCAATATGATTTACCTTGGGATATTAATTTTATTATTCCTAATCATGCATGTTATAAACTTTTTCTGGAAATTAAGATTTGGTGAAATACCTGAAATAATGGTCAATGGAGAATTAATGGAAAATACCTACTCTTTGGTTTCTGGCTTGTTTATAAATTACTGGTGGTATGATGTTTTGTATATTTTAGGAGCTATTTTTCTGGGTTTACACCTCACACATGGTTTTTGGTCAGCTTTTCAGACCATTGGATTAGATAATACTAGATGGAAACCCCGGTTAAAAGGAATTGGCATAGTTTATACCATTATCATTACAGGGGGTTTTTCTATCATACCTATTTATTTTTTAATCAAGTCTTATTTATAATTATCATGCAAACATTTGAATCAAAAATACCTGATGGGCCAATAAAAGAAAAATGGAAAAAGCATAAGGAATCCATTAAGGTAGTAAGTCCGAATAATAAAATGAAACTGGATATTATAGTAGTTGGTACCGGGCTTGCCGGGGGGTCTGCTGCAGCCTCATTGGCAGAACTGGGTTATAATGTGAAAAGTTTTTGTTACCAGGACAGCCCCAGGCGGGCACACAGTATTGCGGCACAGGGAGGTATTAACGCAGCCAAAAATTATCAGAATGATAATGATAGTGTTTTTCGTTTGTTTTATGATACAATAAAAGGAGGAGATTATCGCTCCAGAGAAGCCAATGTATTCAGGATGGCGGAAGTATCGGGTAATATTATTGATCAGTGTGTTGCACAAGGAGTACCTTTTGCCAGAGAATATGGAGGTACTTTGGCTAATCGTTCTTTTGGAGGTGTTTTGGTGTCAAGAACTTTTTATGCCAGAGGACAGACAGGCCAGCAGTTATTACTAGGTAGTTATGCAGCCATGAACCGGCAAATTGCTAATGGAAAAATCCAACTGTATGCTCGAAGGGAAATGCTTGATCTAGTGGTAATCGATGGTAAAGCCAAGGGAATCATAACCCGTAACCTGATAACCGGGGAAATTGAAAGGCATGGTGCCCACGCGGTAGTAATTGCCTCCGGTGGTTACAGTAACGTATTTTATCTTTCAACAAATGCAATGGGCAGTAATGTGAGTCCGGTGTGGCAAATCTATAAAAAAGGAGCTTTCTTTGCAAACCCGTCTTATGCACAGATTCATCCTACCTGTATACCTGTGCATGGTGAATACCAGTCTAAACTCACTCTAATGTCAGAATCTCTAAGGAATGATGGCCGCATATGGGTTCCCAAAGAGAAAGTTGATGCCATAAAGTTACAGTTTAGTGAAATCAAACCTAATGATATTCCTGAAGAAAAAAGAGACTATTACCTTGAGAGAAGATATCCTTCATATGGTAATCTTGTACCTCGTGATGTTGCCTCTCGAGCGGCTAAAGAAAGGTGCGATGCCGGCTTTGGTGTGAATAGTTCAGGGAAAGCCGTATTTCTCGATTTTGCTGCAACCATTAAAGAGAGAGGAAAGGAGGAAATAGAGAAAAAATATGGTAATCTTTTCCAAATGTATCAGAAGATTACGGATGTTAACCCTTATGAAGAACCTATGATGATATACCCAGCTATTCATTATACCATGGGCGGTACATGGGTAGATTATAACCTGATGACAACTATCCCCGGATTATATGCGATCGGTGAAGCGAATTTCTCTGATCATGGCGCAAACAGGCTGGGTGCTTCAGCACTCATGCAAGGCTTAGCTGACGGATATTTCATTTTACCTTATACGATAGGCAATTACCTTGCTGATGAAATTCAAACACCAAAAATCAATACAAATGTTAAGGAATTTGAAGATGCCGAAAATGCTATAATGGAAAGATTAAAGAGTGTGATGCTTATACAAGGTTCCAAAACAGTGGATTATTTTCATAAAAGACTTGGGCAGATTATGTGGGACAAGGTTGGCATGTCAAGAAATGAAAAAGGACTGAAGGAAGCCATTGAAGAAATAAGAACACTTCGAAAAGAGTTTTGGAAAGATATACGTGTTCCGGGCAGTTTAAATAACATTAACCCTGAATTGGAGAAAGCAGGAAAAACCGCTGATTTTTTAGAGTTGGGTGAGCTTATGGCCCGGGATGCCTTACAAAGAAATGAATCCTGTGGAGGACACTATCGTGAAGAATTTACAACTGAAGAAGGAGAGGCAAAGAGAGACGATGAAAACTACAGCTTCGTTGGGGCCTGGGAATATAAAGGAGAAGACTCCGTTCCCGAATTACATAAAGAGCATCTTGAATTTGAATATGTAAAACTTACTCAACGTTCCTATAAATAACTAATAGATTAAAGAACCCAAAATTAAAGATAACAGAAATGGCAGAAAAAATACTTCGAAAAATTAAGTTAAAAATATGGAGACAGGAAAATGCTCAATCCAAAGGGTATTTTGATACTTATGAACTGGAAAATATATCGACGGATGCTTCATTTTTGGAAATGATGGATTTATTGAATGAACACTTAATAATGGAAGGAATTGACCCTGTAGCTTTTGATCATGATTGCCGTGAAGGCATATGTGGAAGTTGTGGACTGTTTATAAATGGAAGAGCACACGGGCCTGATAATGACATAACTACATGCCAGTTACATATGCGTAAGTTTAGAGAAGGAGCAACAATTGTGATAGAACCGTGGAGAGCAAAGTCCTTTCCAGTAATAAAAGATTTGATGGTCGATCGTTCTGCATTTGACATAATTCAGCAGGCTGGTGGTTTCATCACGATTAACACGGGTAGCGCCGTGGTTGCCAATACTATTCTTATAGACCCGAAGAGTGCTGAAACAGCTATGGATGCTGCCAGTTGCATTGGATGCGGGGCATGTGTTGCTGCATGTAAAAATTCTTCGGCCATGTTATTTGTGGCTGCCAAGGTAACCCACCTGGCCAATCTGCCGCAAGGTAAGCCTGAAGCAAAAAAAAGAGCAATACAAATGGCGAAAAAAATGGATGAGTTGGGCTTCGGAGGCTGTTCAAACACAGGTGCTTGTGAAGTGGAATGCCCTAAGAACATTTCCATTTCAACGATTGCCACACTTAATAGAGAATATCTTTCTGCCAACGTTGATCAATGAGTCGGTTTAATTATAATTTTTTAAATATTTATTCAATACACTGGTTCTTTAATCACTAATCTATTGCAAGAGATCACCGATGAAGAACTCCATGTTAAAGGTAAAATTACTGAAGGTTATTTTTACTTCGATTCGTGGTCACTTTTTCCTGTTTTATCTTTTCAACGTTTCGTTCTTTCATCGCTTTTACTGTACTTAGCCTCCACTTGCATCATGCTTTCTTTTTTCCAGTTTCTTAAGGTTCTTTCTTCATCCATATAGAATAAGTTGATCTCATTTCTAATCGTAGATTTATGACAATGCAATTTATTTGAATTTTCTGTCTTGTATAATCAGTCCTATATTAACCATTCAATACAAACCTTTTCGAGCAATGTAAAATATTGATATTTAGCCAGAATACAACAAATTTATGATTTGTAAATTTGTTGCACTAATTATTTGAATCCAGATGTTGTGTATGATCGTGCGAACCATTTTTGTGCGATTTATGATCGTGCGACCCGTGCGAGTCTTTCTTTTTTTTAGAAGAATTGTGATCCATAACTTATGAATTTCAATTTATTTTTGAAGTATAGCTTTTACTTCAAGTTTTACTGTTGCATTGTCATCCATGCCTGCCATCTGATAATCAACATCATAATCTAATCGATTAATTTTAGCCTTTCCGGTAATTAGAATTTCAGATTTACTTACTTGTTCAATATTAAAAAGAACCAGTTCTTCCTTTTCAATACCCCGTATTTTTAACATCCCTTTTGTCTGAAAAGCGTATTCTTCATCTGTTTTATTCATTTCAACCCTTGAACTGGAAAACTCAATAAGAGGATATTTCTCAGTATAAAAGAAATCTTCTGATTTAAGGTGATCATCTCGTTTATTAATTCCTGTATTTATTGATGATGCATTAATAAGTACTTCAATTTTAAGCTGATCATCATTTTTTAAAAACCCGCTTTTAACCGACATTTCACCTTTAACATTAAAAATAAACATATTTCCTATTTTGAATGTAAGCTTGGATTCGGTCGTTTTAAATTCCCAGTTCCCTTTGTATTTTTCAATAACATTAGATTGTGCTTTTATAGAAAAACTATATAACACCAATAATAATATTCCAATAAAATTTTTTAATTCTTTCATCATAAAATGTTTTATGTTAATTATTCTACATTAAATCTATTTTTCGTTTCTCAAACTCTTCTTTATCAATTTCGCCTTTAGCGTAACGTTCTTTTAAGATATCAAGAGCTGGTTTACTTTCAGACTGATTCATCTTACCTTGGTTAAAGGTTCTTACAATCACCCAAATTATTATGATTAACAGGATAAGGCCAATAATCCATCCCCATCCCATGGCCCAGCCATGGTTTCCAAATTGATTCATCATTCTAATTTCCCTTTCATTTTAATTATTACTTTTAAAAAGTTATAACTAATTATATATCATATCTAATAAGAAAATCGTACCAAAATGAAGTATTCAACTTGATAATTTAAAGTTTCAGTATTTTCAATATGCAGAAAGTCTTTTACAATAAAGACATTTTTAAAATTGTAGAAAATTTACACGTTATATGGGGCCTTATTCCTCTAAAAATATTACTATTTAGCTTTGTTAAGCATATCGGCTAAAGATTCGCCTCCTCTAATTCCAAAATCAATGGTACGAATTGGGAATGTAATTGTAATGTTATTCTTTTGTAATCTTTCTATCATCTAATTCGTAAAAAGCAATTTCGTTTTTATCAATTATTTTATTTGTGCTATCTATAGCAAAAACGAATTTACATCCTATAATCAATAGAAAAACAGTTCTTTGCAGTATGTCTATTTTTTTTAGCATAATGATTGAATTATTTTTTTACTTTTCTGTTTGTGTTTGATATTGGTAATAAAGCAAAAGCTATAGTTCCTGTGATAAGATAAATATGATTGGTTGCTGAATGTGCAATTAATGCAAATATTTTACCTACATCAGATTCAATCCCAAACAGTATTAAACATTGAATTACAACGAAATGCCATGCTCCCATCCCTGCTTGAATTGGCAACAAAAATGCCAGGGTTGCCAACCCGAATGTAAATGCAGCTGCTTTAAAACTTAAGAGTTGTGTTGGAGGATATGCTAAAAATAAAACGTAAAGCATTAACAACCAGATAGTATATATTAAAACAGACTGAAATGCATATAACGGCTTATTTTTAATATGATATATTGAAGTAAAACCTTCATGTAAATCTGCTTTAACTTTCTGAATCTTACTTCTAAACTTATCCAGTAGTTTGAATTTCTTCACTATCAAAAACAGAATTAGTAAAGCTGAAATTACGATACCAGCTTTCATCAAAATCCGCAATAAGTTAAATTCTTTAAAGTTAATTTGAGGTACAGCAAGAATTTTCTGAATCAATGGGAATTGCCAAATTAATAAAATAATAAAAATGAGAATAAGTATAAGAAAATCGGTTAATCGCTCAATTAAGGCTATTCCGAATAGTTTAGATAAGGGAACATTTTCATATTTATTCACTACACCTAAACGAGCCACTTCACCACCACGAGGTATAATTTGATTTGTAAAAGCCAAAATAAGTACTGCATAAAACAAGTTTATTATTTTAGGTGAATACTTTAATGGTATAAATAAGGTTCTCCATCTAAATGCCCTTACCAACTGACTAAGTAAATTTAACGCTATAGAAACTGCAACCCAAAACCATCTAAGCCTGTAAATCTCACTTTTAATTTGCTCCAGTTTGGTATCTTTAAAAACATACCAGAGAATTCCAAACCCAATGACAAAAAAAAGTAAGGATTGATATATTTTTTTTTTAGCCATTATTTCTTAATAGAGCCTGAATTTTATCGTTAAGCTCATTCTGTAATTTTTTTAACGATTCCTTTATCTGCTCTCCCTTTTCTTCAAAGGAATTACCAATTGTTTTGGTTATTAAATCGTAATTTTTAAGTAAAGTTATGGCTATTTCCTGACCTTCGCTAATAAACTCTTTTGTTGCTTTTCCGGGAGATGTTTTATCGTATTTAGTAGGGTGTGTTAAACCATTTAAAAGGGTGTATTTTATTTTTTTACCATGAGCCTGAAAGTAAAGATTAATGTATGTTTCTACTCCAAAACGGATATCTCTGATATCTTCAAGTATAGGCTCAATATCCTTTTTAAGTAATGCTCGTTCACCGGTTAAGCTTTTAAATGGATTTACCCTGTAATCAATAAGTGTTTCAGATGGTGAACCTAAAACCATATCTGCTTCATGCTCTTTATCCAAAACAGGTTTTATTAATTGGTCGAAATGTTCTTTTTTTATACCAGTTACATCTGCATCGAAAAATAAAATAAGCTCGTTTTTTGCATTTTCGACACCTAAAACCATTGCATTACTTTTTCCTTTATTTTCAGACAATCGAATGTAATTAAATTCAATTTCTTCATTAAGCTCCCTAAGTATTTCTTCTGTCTTATCTGTGGAACCATCGTCAACAACTATAATCTCACTTTCGGTATTATACTCACGACATTTTCTAACAACACTTTCAAGAGTTTCTTCTTCGTTGTATGCACAAATAATGATGCTTACTTTCTCTTTCATTTTTCTTTATATTTCGTTAATAATTATTTTCCTGTAGCAGAAAATGTAACTCTTCTAAATATGGTATTCCCCATTGGAACCAACTCCACATTCTGCTTATTATTTTTTTTATCTCTTAGAGTCCCTTTTAGCTTCACAACTGGTTCATCCCAGGGATGTAAATCACTTTTTTCTGTATCTGCAACATACTTAAATTCATCCTCAGGATTCAACGTATAATTCCACTTGGTTGAATCGACTGCTGTTATTTTATATCTGTAAAATCCGCTGTTAAGATGTTCTTTTACTCTTTTCTTTATATAATCGAATGGTAATGCATAAACCAGCGGACCTCGCTTAAAATAGGCTCCTTCTTTTTTAACCGTTTTTGAAGCCTTTTGAGAAACTTCCTTTATATCAAAATTAAATTTGACATTTACCTGATCTCCACTTTCCCATATTTTATCAATTCGTATAATATTATCTGTCTGGCTCACTTTAGAATTTGAAGGTATATTAATATCGATATTATCACAAGCATAAGGTTTTCTAATAATTAAAGTGAATTTTACTGGCTTAAGTGGTGTAATAGTAAACAGTATTTCATCAGAAAAAGGGTAGTTTGTTTCTTCAGTAATTTCTACCTCCATGTTATTGATGGTAGTTTTTAACTCACCAGGCCCAAATAACACTGCAACAATTCCATTTTCATCCGCTTTTTTCATCCACATTCCCTCAACATAATAGGGCATTAAACGTGCACCATTCAGTGCACAACAAGCCGCTGCAACATGAGCGGCATCGTAAGATTCTCGTTTAATTAATTCGCGGTGGTTTATTTGAATACGATTGTCTGAAGTTAAGTACGACAATGCTGATAATACAGGAAAACGAGCACCCTGGCCGGCATTAAACGTCATTGTTTCAATTTTATCGGCTAAATCAAAATCACCGGTAAAAGAAATCATCTTGTTTAATGGGCTAATCATTTCGGCAATTCCGCAATATTCATATCTTTCATCTGCTGTTCCTTCACGCCCCTTAATCCACTCATCACATCTCATTGCTCCTCCCGGAGTTAAATGCCGGTTAAGTTTTTCAATTACCCTATCTGCTGCGTTAGTAAATTTAACATTGTCGTCAATTGAAGCAATATATTCCGGAACAAATAGTCCTTCGGCTATATGGGCACCATGACCTTCAAATAATTCATCATCCAGTAATTGCATAGTAGCCAAATCTTCATCACGCATTCTTCCTTTGTTAAAATCATGATATAATTTGACCGAGAAGTTCAGATATTCTTGATTACCAGTAATACGATATAAGTATTCGAGATTTTCAAAAAAGCCAATACCATGACTAACACCACCACCTCTCTCTTTCACTGCAAAGTAATTATCATCTTTATATTTTTGCATAATAAGTTTTGCAGCGCCCTCTGCCATTTCCAAAGCTTCTTTATCGTGGGTATATTCATAATAAGCTAATATAGCCATGAGTATTCTGCTTGTTGTCCATAATTCGCCGTTACCTCTTTTGTGATTAAACCTACAGCCATCAGTTTCGCAATCATCATATATTCCTATATAATTTTTGTCTTTTGTAACGTTCTTTAATTCATTGATCCAATGTTCTGATTTTTCAATATAATCTTTATTAGCCGTAAGAAAAGCCATACGAATTACTGCATCTTTCCAATAACCTTCATGTTCACCGCTCCACCACTCTTTTCTTATTCCAAATCTACGTTTACTAATCCTGTTTTGATTTATAAAAACATTATGATTTACGGTTTTATTCACCTCATCATATCTTCCGATATAACCTTCTACCAAATCTCTCTTGAGTTGTTCTTTTATCCATCCTGTAGGTTGTATACTTCCGGCTTCTATAATTTTATATTGATATAAATCTCTCATTGTATTGTTTTGATTAATATTTACAAAGCTGAAACCATTTAACAGAATTAAGATGATTGATGTAATTACAGCTTTTCTCATAAATTTATTCTTAACTATCCTAATTTATAATCCTTTTAAGCTTCATATATGCTATTTACACTTATAGTTTTTAACCCAATTGTAGATTTTATCGGTATCAACTTTGGTACAAAGCTGAGAGCCTCCTGTCATAGTTGCCGATGTACCAGCGGCTACACCATATTGAACTGCTTGCGATGCCCAGAATTCTTTCATAAATCCAACCAGCATTCCTGCTATCATTGAATCACCTGCACCTACCGTACTTTTAACAGGCATTACCGGAGGAACAAAATATTCAATAATATTTTCACGGCTGGCTAACATGGCACCTTTTGCTCCTAAAGAAACTACAAGCATTTCACAAGATTCATCCTTAATAAAATTATGAGCCATATTTTCTATATGATTTTCTGTAAGTTCCTCCTTATTTAGTAAGAATGCTATTTCTTTTAAATTGGGTTTTATCATAAATACTCCTTCTTCCAATGCCATTTTTAAAGGCTTGCCAGAAGTATCCAAAATAAGTTTTGAACCTTTATCTTTAGCTATCTTTGCCAGTTTTTTGTAAAAATCATCGGGAACACCCGGAGGTAAACTACCACTTGCCACTAGAAATTCAGGTATATCTTTTAATTCTTTAACCTCATTTAAAATAGTTTTCCAATGCTCCTGATCAATCTCAGGTCCTTCCATGGTTAACCTGTAATTTTCCTTTGTGCCTTTGCTATATACCAATAGGTTTTCTCTTATTTCCTGTTGGGTATCAAACTTTCGCTGATCGATTCCTTCCTCTTCGAGAAGTTCGTACAATAATTTCCCCGTTTTACCACCTGCCAAATACCAGGCAACAGAAGATCCTCCTAGTTTTTTAATGGCACGTGAAACATTAATTCCCCCACCACCGGGTTCGTATAAGGGAGGACTACATCTGATTTTCGTGTGAGGCATAACCAGATCTGTTGTAGTTGATTTATCGATCGCCGGGTTCATGGTTATTGTAAGAATCTTCATATCTTTTAATTTTGTTATTTTGAATTTTCTAATACAATAACAGCCTCGGGACTAATCACTCTGAATGTGAATGATTCCGCAAAATATAATTTTACTTTTTTTGTATCATGACTATCGTAACCAATGGAGATGTCCTGTCCAATCGACAGTACAAAATCACCACCACGCTCTGATATTATGAATGAATTAAAATTTCCGTGATTAATAATCACTTTCACATTTAATACTTCTTCTAAATGTTTTACAAATGGGTAGCCATTTTCCAAACTTGCCAGTTCTTCCCACTTTTTATCGCTTAGAACTAAAGTAAATGGTCCCTCAACACCATGTTTTTTAAATGTTGTTACTTGTTCTCCTATTACTTTTAGTAGTTTTTTTGGATCGTTAGGTAAAGTTGCTTTTGGGTGAATAGAACTTTTCTCAAGTCCTAAAACCTGTCCGTCTTTAAGTCCTTTATAAATTAGGTTTTCCTCGAAAAGAGCGACTTGTTTTGCAGCAACAACAGCAGGTTCCAAATCTACATCCGAAGCTCCTCTGTCAACATTATCCATTTCCCAAATATCAAGTTCAAATGGTTTTCTAATTTCAACGAGAGGTATTACTTCTCGTAATCCATAATTAACTCCTTCTTTAATTTGATTGCTAGTTTTAATTAATCTTCCAGTTGAAACACCTCCCTGTTCGAGACCATTTGGACCATCAATATCTATAAATTTTCGGGCAGTTAAATAAATATTAAATATCTCTTTTGATTGATCTATAATTTCTTTCCATGCCTTATCTGATAAAGGCGCTATTTGTTTCTTAAGTATATTCATCTCTTAATTATTTACGATTCAAATCATTGATAACGAGTAATTAAACTCAATTTCTTTATTTACTCTTTTTCAATTTTGGTAATTTCTTTTTCTGTAAAAAGGTAAGTTTTAAGCATATTATCCCATCCATCCATATTTCTTCTTAACCATTCGAGGGCCATGCAAGCATGTTCCATTTCTTCGTTGCGGTTATGTTTTAAAATTTTTTTAAGTTGTTGATCGGATGCAACATCCATACGTTGTTGATACCAGTCAATTGCTTCAATTTCTTCTTTTAACGAATTAAGTGCTCGAATAAAATCGCGTGTTTCTGAACTTAACTCTTCTGGTTTTTCGTGATAATCTTTCATTTCGTTTTTGTTTATTTATTGTACAATTCTGCAACTTTATTCCAATTCACAACATTCCAAAATGCCTGTATGTAATCAGGTCGCTTGTTTTGATATTTTAAATAATATGCATGCTCCCATACATCAAGGCATAAAATTGGTGTTCCATTTACAGGAGATATATCCATTAAAGGATTATCCTGGTTTGGAGTAGAAGTTACAAGAAGTTCGCCATTATCTTTTTTAACCAACCAGGCCCATCCAGAACCAAACTGAGATGCAGCTGCTTTTGAAAATTCCTCTTTAAGGTTTTCTAATGTGCCAAAATATTTGTTAATAGCATCAGCCAGGTTTCTTTCGAGATTTTCGTTAGAGTTTGGAGTTAAAAAATTCCAAAAAAGTGCATGATTAAAAAATCCACCACCATTATTTCTTACTGCATCACCATATTTTGAGATCTCAGCAAAAATATGCGTAGGTTTCATTTTTTCCAGTTCAGTTCCTTCTATCGCTGCATTAAATTTTTTTAAATAACCAGCATGATGTTTTGAATGATGGATCTCCATGGTTCTTGCATCAATATGCGGTTCTAATGCATCGTAATCAAACCCTAATTCGGGTAATTTAAAAGCCATAATAATTTGTTTTTAGTGTTAATAATTGAATAATTATACTGCCAGTCGTACAGCAATGACTGCTGTTTTTTTTTAAAATATTTTCAAAAATATTTTTTCAAAAACTGTTTTTATTACCAGTAAACTATTTAATGAAAACCGTATGCCAATTATTATTGCACATCATGAAAGACTTAATAATTGGGGTGTGTGGCAATAATTGCTGTAAATTAAATATTTAAAATGTGTTGATTAAATCCACACTTGAGTTAAGATTCCACAGCAAATACAGAATACAACTTCATATATCATTCTATTCGTCTAATCTATAGATGTTTGTAGATTAATCTAATTGCTGGCATGAAATTATAATATATGCGTACATATAAGTATTAAGAATAAAAGTATGATTGAAGATTTAATAAACGACTTTGTTAGTGGTTATAATAATGGAAATTGGAAAAGTGCTGTTACAATCAGTGTATCAGTATTTTTATTTGGTTTATTACTGCACTTTCTTTTTTTTAAAATAATTAACAGGTTTATAAATGGAAAAGATAGATTTTATCTTAAAAATATCAAAGCTAAATTTCGAATGCCAAGTTTAGTTTTTATTATTACGCTAACACTCGAAATCATTATCGTTACTTTTGCTCCTGCAAATGATTTAATGTCAATAATTAATCATATTGTAAGAATTATACTAATATTAAGTATAGGTTGGTTATTAATGCGATTGGTAAGCTTTGGAAAGGATACCATTATAAGACGTTTTGATATTTACCAGAGAGATAATTTAAAAGCACGGCGAGTGTATACTCAGTTCAAAATTCTTGAGCGAATAATTCACTTTGTTATAATCTTAATTGTATTCGGTATTGTTCTTACTACATTTGAAAGTATTAGAAAAGTGGGTATTAGTTTATTTGCATCTGCCGGGGTTGCTGGTGTAATTATAGGTTTTGCAGCTCAAAAACTACTGGCTACGGTTATTGCCGGGTTTCAGATTGCCATTACTCAACCCATACGAATTGATGACGTGGTGATTGTTGAGAACGAATGGGGCTGGATTGAAGAAATTAATTTAACATTTGTAGTTGTCAGGATTTGGGATAAACGTCGTCTTGTTTTGCCTACAACTTACTTTATTGAAAAACCATTTCAAAATTGGACACGTGTTTCATCCGATATAAATGGTACAGTTTTTATATACACCGACTATAATGTTTCGTTTAAAGCCTTACGAGAAGAGCTAACCCGAATACTGAAAAACGATGAAAACTGGGATGGTAAGGTTAATAATCTGCAAGTTACAAATGCAACCGAAAAAACAGTTGAAATTCGCGTACTTGTAAGTGCTACAGACTCTCCTACTGCCTGGGATTTAAGAGTAAATGTGCGTGAAAAACTTATTGAATTCTTACAAAATAATTATCCTGAAAGCTTACCTAAAACACGAATACGTATAAATGAGAAAGAAGAGAAATAACAAAAAGGAACTGATTTTTATTTTACCATTTCCAATTCGTATAACTTAATTTTGTTATACAGTGTTTTTCTGTCAACATTAAGCATCTTAGCTGCTTTCGATTTGTTATAGTTAGCTTTTATCAGCGCATTAGCAATCATTTCTTTTTCAGTAATTTCCGTAGCTTCTTTAAGATCGTGCATTCCATCTAACTTCTTGGCAATGTCTGCTACCTGCTTATGTGATAATTGCTTAAACTCTTCTGGTAAAACATCCGTTTTAATAAGCTTACCTTTCGTTAACAGTACAGCACGATTTATAATATTTTGTAACTCACGAATGTTACCATACCATTTATACTTTAAAAATAATGACTTAACCTCTTCATCAATTCCTTCGACACTTTTCTGAAATGATTGATTGGCTTTATTTATAAAAAACTCTGTGAATTCAAAAATATCATCTTCTCTTTCCCTCAGAGCTGGTAATTTAATTTTAAATCCATTAATACGATGGTACAAATCTTCACGAAACTCGTTGTTTTCTAATTGTTTAATTAGGTCTTCATTTGTTGCTGCTAAAAGCCGAATATCTACCTTAATATCTTTGTTATCACCTACCCGACTAATTACCCTTTCTTGCAGTGCTCTCAACAGCTTAACTTGATTTTCAT
Source organism: Bacteroidales bacterium (assembly GCA_003446015.1). GTDB lineage: Bacteria > Bacteroidota > Bacteroidia > Bacteroidales > UBA12077 > UBA12077. Next base: position 33,301 of record DMBU01000175.1, read on the forward strand.
AAGGAAGATTTCCGATTTCATCCAGAAATAAGGTTCCTCCTTTTGCTTGTTCAAAAAAGCCAATCTTATCGTTTATTGCCCCCGTAAATGCACCTTTTATGTGTCCGAATAATTCACTGTTAGCAAGGTCTTTTGGAATAGCGCCACAATCAACGGCTACAAAAGGTTTATTTTTTCGCTTACTGGCAAAATGAATAGCTTTTGCTACATATTCTTTTCCAGAACCCGTTTCACCCTCAATAAGCACAGTTAAATCGGTAGGTGCAACAACCTTAACATGCTCCATTACTTCATGGATGCCTTTGCTTTTCCCTACGATGAACTCGTCACCAAAAGAATTCTTTGTAACCTTTTCCAAATTATTTTTAGTAGCTCTGCTTATTAACTGAAGAATTTCTTCGGGTTGTATAGGTTTTAATACATATTCAAATGCTCCTGATTTAATTAGTTTAACAGCCATTTTAACCTCAGCATAAGCTGTCATAATAATTACCGGCACATTAGGTTTTAGGGTTTTTATCTTTTGCAGTATTTCCAAGCCATCTGTATCGGGTAAACGAAAATCACATAATACCAGATCAAAATCATCCTTTTCAATTCGTTTTAAACCTTTTATTCCAGATATTGTATATTCTGCCTTGTATCCGTTTTGATCGAGATAATTTACAAGCAGATTACAAATATATGTGTCGTCATCTATGACTAAGATTCTCTTCATTTTTTACCTTTCGCCGATAATTAAGTCCAGATCCTCATGCAGTAATATTGATATAAAGTTACAAAAATAAACGCAGACAGCCATGTTTCATTCAAAACACTTGTTAATGATAAGACAATTATAATTTAAAAAAGTTTTTAAATAATCTGTCAAAATTTTTGTAATAGGGCCAATCATTAGCTGATTTCTTTTTTCAGCTTTTCGAGTAAGATTTCCATCTCTTTAATCGTGTTTCCAACTAACAGGGGAACATTTTTGTAATCTGGATTAACAATTGTTTTCGTTTTTACCTGTACTAATTTTGAAATAACCGGCTCAACTTTTAAATGTCTGTACGAAGGAAGAATTTTATGCGCAGCTTCGCCAATCCTTTTCCAATCTTTAGTTTCTAAAAATTGTTTAAATAAATGTATCGAATTTTCAGTATTCTCAATAAAGGTTGTTAACATATTCTTGATAAAAGGCTCATTACCTCCGGCCATATTTTTTAATTCTGATAAATCATACAATTCAATTCTACTATTTTCTTTAACTATTGCTCTTGATTTTGATGGTTTCTTTTTTTGATACGCAATTTTTAGAACATCACACATTTTATTATACAGGTTTAGTTCTTTAAAAGGTTTAATCAGAAAATCATCAATACCAACCTGATAATATTTCTGTATATCATCTTTCATTACAGCAGCTGTTACAGCCAAAATTTTAGTTGACTTATCGTTATTCTTTTTTCGAATGAATTCAGCAACTTCAATTCCACTTACTGATTGCATATGAATATCTAACAGTACTATATCATATTTATTTTTCCTTAATTTTTCGATGGCATTTTTTCCATTACTTGAAATATCAGTTATGCATTCAAATTTATCTAACATGGTTTTTCCTAACAACCTGTTAAAATTATCATCATCAACCAATAAAGTTTTCTTGTTTTTTAATTTTGTTAAATCGATATCTCCAATATCTTCCGGTATAATATCTTTAGTTCTTCCTTTCCTGTATGATATAACAAACGAAAATGTTGAGCCAATCCCTTCCTCGCTAGACACAGACAAACTTCCGTTCTGTAATTCTATCAGGTTTTTACAAATAGCCAGGCCTAAACCTGTACCTCCATATCGTTTAATAATTGTTGAATCAGCTTGTTTAAATTTTTCAAAAATATTCTCGTGATTTTTCGGACTAATGCCTATTCCTGTATCAATTATTTCAAATCCTACCTTAACATCTGTTTCAGTTTCTTTTAATAAAAAACATTTTAACTCTACATATCCATTGTTTGTAAACTTTATGGCATTACTTAACATATTAATCAGTATTTGACGCAATCGAAACGAATCACCCAAAAGCACAATTCCTAACCTATTATCTACATGATAAGTAAAGCTTAATTTTTTTTCTTCTGCTTTTGGTAAAAGAGCATCATATACATACTTTATGGTGTAGCTCAATTTAAAAGGAGATTTATTGAAACGCATTTGACGAGCATCAATTTTAGACAACACTAAAATATCGTTTATTAAAGAAAGTAAATGCTCCGAAGATTTATCAATAATATTTATAAATTCTCTCTGTTGGTTGTCTAATTGTGATTGTTTTAATTGTTCGGAAAAACCAAGTATTGCATTGAGCGGAGTTCTAATTTCGTGACTTACTCTTGCTAAAAAACCGCTTTTCGATTGGTTGGCTTTTTCAGCTGCTTCTTTAGATTTTTTAAGTTGACGTTCAATTCTTTTATCTTCAGTTATGTTTTGGTTTATTGCCACGGCCTTTTCAATTTCTCCATTCTTGCTAAAAACAGGTAACACCCACATGTTGTAATAATAATTATTAAAATTGTATTCAACAGAAACTTCTTTACCCAGAAGTGCAGATTTAAATAATGGAGTCCAAATCTTTTTTAATTCATTATCAGATAAATCTTTTAATTTTCTATTTTCAAAATAATCACGGCTAAAATCATTATTTTTCATCTCATTCCCTTCGGCCAGAATAAAGCGCATTTCTTTATCAAAAAGAAAAAGATTGATGTCGGGAATATTATTTGCCAGAATTCTATATAAGTATATGTCTGTCTGTAAGTCTCGTTGTTTTTTTATATAATCGGTAATATCTTTTCCTGAAATTAATATTCCCAGTAAATTATTGTCTTTGTCGCGAATAGCAACATTTTTTGACTCAATTATTTTGTTTTTACTTGTCTTTCCTTGAATATAAAACTTTATATTTTCTTTAATGGTTGAGCTACCTGCTGTTATCGAATTAAATATTTTTCTTGTTTCTTCCCTTTTTTCTTTTACTATAAAATTACCAATAAAATTTTTCCCAATAATATCATCTCTATCTGATTCTAACAATTCTTCTGCTTTCGTATTAATAAGTGATATATTACCTTTTAAATCAACAGCTATTACAAAAACGCCAACCATATTAAAGCATTGCTGGATTAAACTATTTCCCGAAAAGTTTTCGGAATCAACCATAAAAATTTCCTTAGGTAATTTAACCTCAAGTTTACTGTTCATGATCTTTCTAATTTTGTATTATCATTAAATACTTCATCAATTCTATTGAAATTATGTTTATTAAAAATTATTGTTGTGAATATAAGATAGTGGTCATTTCATTTTTAAATTTTTTATACTCTTTATTCACTTAACTTTTTCAGCAAATCACGCACATCGTTAACAGTGTCAACATTATATTTTGCAAGAGTATTTTTTAGTCCTACCCTTATGGTATATGCTTTTGCTGGCAAATCCTGAAATAAATATTCGTCGGTCCAGTCATCCCCAACACCCAGAATAAAATCATAATGTATGTTGTTTATTTTATACAGTGCCGCGCGGCCTTTATTAATACCACTATTTTTTATTTCAATAACCTTATTCCCTTCCAGTATCTCCAGATTATGGTTTGCAACTAATGCTGTTAAATCATATTTTAACTCGTTAGCTCGCATCGGTCCCAATTCAGGATCAACCTTTCTGTAATGCCACACAAACGAATAATTCTTTTCTTCGATGAACGATCCTGGCGTTCTGTCTACATAAAATTCAAAAATCGGTTTAATATTTTCTTTCCAGTCGTTATTCATTTGCTGGATAAGTCGCCAGCTTTCTTTTGGAGATTTGATCCATACGCCATGTTCAACAATTAGTGTGTAGTTTTTATTGCCAAACCATTGTGCGAATGTGTCTTTGTCGCGTCCACTTATTAATACAATTTCATTTTTAGGATCAGCAGCAAGCTTATCCAGAAAAGCATATAATTCATTATCAGGATATGCATCAATAGGTTTGTCCTTAAATCCAACCAGCGTTCCGTCATAATCAAGAAATAATATACGTTTATCAGCATTTTTATACGTATTCGTGATTTTGTTCAGGATGGACGTATTCATTTTTTTTGCTATATATTTTTCTTTGTCTTCTATAACTTTATTCAATGAATTTATAAAATCCAAAGCCCATCGGTTTATATTATAACGTTGTAAACGATTTTGCATAATCGTATTGCGCTCAATTTGTTCATCTTCTGGCATCTGAATCGCTTTTTTTAATGCATCTGCTATTTCTTCGTAGTTCTGCGGATTTATCAGTAGTGCTTCGCTCATCTCTTTAACAGCACCCGCCATTTCACTTAAAATCAGTACTCCTTTTTTATCCACTTTTGATGCAATAAATTCTTTTGCTACCAGATTCATCCCATCACGAATTGGAGTTAACAGAGCAATTTCGCAGGAAGTATACAAATCAATCAAATTCTCAAAGGGCATTGACCTGTAAAAGTACCAAATTGGTGACCAGGTTATGCTTGCATATTTTCCATTAATTCTTCCAACCAGTTCATCAATTTCACTTTTCATTATTTGATACTGGTCAACATTTGCTCTGGATGGCACAGCCAACATTACCAGCGAAGTTTTACCCTGAAATTCGGGATATTTTTCGAGAAAATACTCATAAGCATAAAGCCTTTTTGCAATTCCTTTTGTATAATCCAGCCTGTCTATTGATAATATAAGTTTTATATCGGGTGAGCTAAGGGTATGCTTATCTAATTGTTGTTGGATATCAGACTTGTCACTTATTGATTTACTTAGATGTTGAACGGCTGCATTATGAAATTTATCATAATCTATTCCCATTGGAAACGAGTCGGCCTTTACAATTCTGGTATTTAGATTTATATTATTAAAATTGATTTCATATCCGAGCAACCTTCTTACTGAACTTAAAAAGTGCCTTTCGTAATCATACGTGTGAAATCCTATTAAATCTGATCCCAACATTCCTTCAATAAGTTCAGTTCTCCATGGAATAATTCGGAAAACTTCATACGAAGGAAAAGGAATATGTAAAAAGAATCCGATAGAAACTTCAGGAACTTTTTCTTTAATTAATTTAGGAAGTAATAAAAGCTGATAATCGTGAATCCAAACCGTATCTCCATTTTTACAATTTTTAACTACCACATCTGCAAACTTCTGGTTTACTTCACAATATGCATCCCAATATTCTTTTTTAAATTCGGCAAATTCAGTAAAATAATGAAAAAGTGGCCAGATTGTTTTGTTGCTAAAACCATAATAATAAAGATCAACATCCTTTCTTGACAAAGGCACACCAATACAGTTCTCCTTTTCAACTGCTGTGTTTACCTTTTTTAATGTCTCTGGTAATAATTCATCTTCGGTTAAACCTGTCCACCCAATCCATATACTTTCATGTGTATTATGAACTGATCTCATTCCTGTTGCTAAGCCTCCAACACTGGGTTTTATATTTAGATTTTCATTTTCAATCCCGATATTTAAAGGAAGTCTGTTTGACACGATTATCATTTTACTCATAACAATTTGGCTTTTAATTGGTCATATATTATAACAGAATTTTATTAAAAAATCAAATTTAAACCTGTAATTTGTATTACAATTAAATTACTAAATAGTTAAGTTTATGAATAATTTAAATTATGGTGTAATAGGTAACTGTAGAAGTGCTGCATTAATTTCAGAATCCGGATCATTGGACTGGTGCTGCTTACCCGAATTTGATTCAAGCTCAGTTTTTGCAAAAATATTAGATAAAAAAATTGGTGGAAGTTTTGAAATCATCGTTGAAGATAGTTATAAAATAACCCAATCTTATATACATCATACAAATATTCTTGTTACAAAATTCATAGAAGGAGACAATAAGTTTGAAGTTGTTGATTTTATGCCAAGATATAAAACTGATGAGAACGGTTACTATTCTCCTCCCGATTTAATCCGGTATATTAGATATATTTCAGGAATTCCGGTATTTCGGATTAAGTACGATCCAAAACTTGAATATGCCAAACATTCAACCAAAACCATTATCGGAAAGGAGTATATAAAAAGTTATACGAAAAAAGGTAATTATAATTCTGTTTACTTATATACAAACTTGAATTACGAAAAGGTTTTAGGTAGCGATGAAATTAAATTAGAAAAAGACGCCTTTTTTCTGATGAGTTATAATCAGAAAATTCTGGGGCAAAATGTAGAACGTTCACATTTAAAACTGGAACGTACAAAAGTATATTGGCTAAACTGGTCGGATAAAACAAGGCGATTTAAAAAATACAACGATGAAGTTCTTCGAAGTGCTCTGGTACTAAAACTTCTTAGTTATAATAAAACAGGTGCTATTTTGGCAGCCATAACCACATCTTTACCTGAAACAATTGGTGAAATAAGGAACTGGGATTATCGATTTTGCTGGATCCGTGATGCTTCTATGGTAATTAAAATTATGACCAGCTTAGGACATTTCAATGTGGCTCGTCGATATTTGAATTTTGTAATTGATATTATTCCTGAAAAAGATGAGAAGATTCAGATTATGTATGGTATCAATCGGGAAAAGCGATTAACAGAATATATACTGGATCATTTATCGGGATACGAAGATTCTGCTCCTGTAAGAATTGGGAATGATGCCTATCGTCAAAAACAAAATGATATTTATGGAATTTTAATTGATGTAATTTATCAACATTTTAGTTTATATGACACATCACTTCAAAACATTGAAGAACTATGGACTATAGTGCGAAGCATAATTAAAATAGTTAAAGATAATTGGGATAAACCAGATCGCGGAATTTGGGAAATAAGAACGGATCATAAGCATTTTACTTTTTCGAAAGTATTATGCTGGGTTGCCTTGGATAGAGCTATTAAAATTGCAAGTATCATAAATAAAAATGAATATATTGATGAATGGAAAAATGTAGCAGAAACTATTAAAAAAGACATACTTAAAAATGCATGGAATAACAAGATTGGATCATTTACACAATCGTATGAGTCCGATTACCTTGATGCATCAACATTATTGATGGAACCTTACGGTTTTATTGATGCCACTGATCCAAAGTATATAAGTACTGTTAAAGAAACAAAAAGGCAATTATCCAAAAATGGGTTAATGTACCGCTATAAAAATAAAGATGATTTTGGAGAGCCATCTTCATCGTTTACCATATGTACATTCTGGTTAATTAATAGTTTATATAAAATTGGCGAAAAAGATGAAGCCATAAAATTATTTGAACAATTACTTTCGTATAGCAATCATTTAGGCCTTTTTAGCGAGGATATTGATTTTGTAACCAAGCGGCTATTGGGCAATTTCCCTCAGGCATATTCACATTTAGCATTAATAGAAACAGCGATGAACATTTCTGGAGGTAAAATTACCAAAGACGAAAAAATTCATGAATCCACACATTATTTCAGATAAAAACTGGTAATGTACTGAAAAATAGTTGGTGGCCATTTGAAAATATTTTTGTAATAAGGTATAGTTCCAATTACATATAGATTTTCAATGATTTAGAATTTTAAAACTATTAATCCATAAAAAAACTACCACTTGTTCAGGTATACTAATAATTGTGTTAAAGTTTATCATGCCATAACCGTATTTATATGGGCAATTTTTTATAATTAATTTTTAAAATATTTCCCAATAATTGAAAACAAGGTCTCTTCCTGAATCGGTTTTTCTATGTAATCATTACAACCCGCCTTTAGCAACTCATCCTGATCTCCATCAAGAGCGAAAGCTGTTTGGGCAATAATAATAACCTGTTTGTTAAACTCCCTAATTTTTTTTGTAGCTGTTTTTCCATCCATTTTAGGCATTTTAATATCCATCAATATTAAGTCAACATCAATGTGTTGTTTACATATTTGCAGAGCCTTTTCACCGTTCTCTGCAAATAACAATTTACCCGATTTTTCACGAATTAACTCAGAAAGATATTCCGCCGACAATCTATCATCTTCAACAATAAGAATTTTTGTATTCTTTAATTCGGTTTCTCTTTTCTGATCCTTTTGATTATTCGTTACTTGTTGAATACTTTTTTCAAAAGGTAAACTCACATAAAACACTGAACCTTTTCCCTCTTCTGATTCCACGCGTATTTTACCTCCCAACATTTCTACATATGCCTTTGTAATGGTTAAGCCTAAACCTGTTCCTTCATATGCTCGTGAAAGACTTAAATCAGCTTGTACAAAACTTTCAAAAATTTCTTGATGCTTTTCTTTAGAAATACCAATTCCGGTATCTGATACATAAAATTCTATTTGATGGTTTTGTAGATGATAACCAACTTCTATTGTACCGTTTTGTGTAAACTTAACAGCATTGCTTATTAAGTTGCTTAAAATTCGGTTCAACTTATCTTTATCTAACAGAACAAAAACCTTTTCGTCAGTCTTGTTTTTTATGACTAACTTATTATTATTATCATCGGCAAGTGATTTAAAATGGAATATATTGTACAGTAATACTTCAGAAATATCCAATTCCAATAAAGTAACTTCAACCTGATTTGTTTCTATGTGAGCAAGATCAATTAAGTCTGTTATGGTGTTTAGCAAACGATTACTGCTTTGTTTAATTATATTACTGTATGTAAACTTATCTTCAACAGACAATCCTGGTTTAAGCAACAGATCCATGAACCCGAGAATACCGTTCATTGGGGTACGTATTTCGTGGCTAATGTTCATTAAGAAAGCCGACTTTAAACGATCACTTTCTTCAGCTTTTTCTTTAGCCTTGATAAGTTCTTTTTCGGCTTTTTTTCGATCTGTAATATCGCGAATAATTGACTGTGTTGCTATACCGTTTTTGTAATTAATATAACTTACAGAGGCCTCCAATTGCAATTCCTTACCACTTTTTGCTAATCCGGCGAATTCATATTTTGAGTTTACTCCTTTTCTCTGCTCACTTTTTGCAATTCTATCTTGTAAAAAATTCCGGCTCTTGGGTGCAACTAAATTCATGAAATCAGAACTCTGATTTATTTCATCCTTTGTGTATCCAAACATTTCTTCCAGCTTTTTATTGATAAGCTCAAACTTACCGTCATAAAATAAAAATATGCCATCGTTCGAGTCTTCAATTAAAGAACGATATTTTTCTTCACTTTCTTTTAAGTTTTGTAAAGTTGCAAAGTGTGTTTTTTCAATTTCTTTTGTTTTAATTGCGTGATTTATTGCAGATCCCAATCTTCTTATATGTTCTTTTAAAACATAGTCATCTGCACCTGTTTTCATGCATAGAACTGCGGTGTCTTCATTTACCGAACCTGTAAGAATGATAAAGGGAATAAACTTCGTGCTTTCACGTGTTATCCTCAAGGCAGTCAAACCATCAAAAACAGGCATTTGGTAATCGGACACGATTAAATCAGGTTTGAATTCAGTTAAGGCATTTCTAAATTCATCCTCTGTATCTACTAGTTTCACTTCAATATCGGGCAATGTTTTCCTGATTTCTCTTTCTGCCAATTCAGCATCAGCAATCAGGTCTTCAACTATTAATACGTTCAGTTTTTTTTCCATAATAACTCCTTCCTGTACCAATTTAATCAGGGTTTTCATTAACTGCCATCCAGTACATTTCAAGATGACTAAGCGTTTTCCTAAAATCGTCGAATTTTACTGGTTTTACAACATAGCTGTTTGCTCCTAATTCGTAAGCACTTTTAATATCGGGATCCTCTTTTGAAGATGTTAAAATTACCACCGGGATTATTTTTGTTTGTTGATCTGATTTTAAACATTTTAAAACTTCCAGCCCATCTATTTTAGGTAATTTCAAATCCAGAAATATAACTTTTGGATTTTTAATCATTTCAATCTGGTCAGTTTTTTCTATTCTAAATAAATAATTAAGTGCTTCTTCCCCATCTTCAACTACCATGATATCCTTAGACAATTTATTTTTTTTCAGGGACCGAAGAATTAATTCCGCATCATTTGGATTATCTTCCACAATTAAAATCTCACATTCCTTGTATTTCATAGTTTCATGTTTTTAAATTATCAATGTTTAATTCATACATGCTTTTTGGGCAATGAAAAGTAAAATGTAGCACCTTTACCTAATTCTGATTCTCCCCAAACCTCACCCCCATGTCTGTTTACAATACGCTGGACGAGAGGCAGGCCAACACCATTTCCTTCAAATTCGTTGGGTTTATGTAAACGTTGAAATACCTTAAACAATTTTTCCTTATATCTCATATCAAAGCCAACGCCATTATCTTTTATCTTATAAATTACAGTATCTTTGTTTTGTTCCGCAGAAATTTCAATTCTTATTTCATCACGATTAGAAGAGTACTTAACTGCGTTTGATATTAAATTCATCCAAACATGTCGCATCATTTTTGTATCTGCTGTAATTGGAGGTATATTATGCACTTTTAAAACTATTTTTTCTCTAATTTCATTTGAAGTTGCTTCGTAATAAATAGAATTTATCATATTGGACATATCAACATGTGTGAATTGTAAAGAAGCTCTACCCAAACGTGAAAATGCTAGCAGATCATCGATCAGTTCTCCCATTTTTTCTGAGTTATCCTGGATAACTTTTCCTAATCGTTGTGCCTCAGGCTCAAGATCTTTAATATAATCTTCCAGTAAAATCTGTGAAAATCCAGTAATTGCACGTAAAGGTGCTCGTAAGTCGTGGCTCACTGAATAATTAAATGCCTCGAGCTCTATATTAGCACTCTCCAGTTGTTTTTGCCTTATTTCCAGATCCTTGTATAAGTTTAAAATAGATTCCTCGTATTCCTTTCGTTTTGAAATATCTCTAATTATACCCCACATTCCTTTAGGATTATCATCTTCGTCTTTTATAAGCCACATGCGAATTGAAACAGGAAAAATTGTACCATCTTTTCGTATGTATTCTTTTTCGTACTCATCTGTATATCCACGTTTTAAAGTTTCATTCTCGAAAATTTCATTTTCAATTTCAATCCATTTTTCCGGTGAGAAATCTCTATAAGATTGTTTTTTTAATTCTTCAATTGAATATCCCAGCATTTTGCTAAATTCAGGATTACATTCCAGTATTTTTCCGCTCATAGTAACATGTACAATACCATCCTTTACCGATTCGTACAAACCCCTGTATTTTTCTTCGGATTTGTACAACTCCCGTGTGCGCTGTTTTACAAGCAATTCGAGATTTTTTCTGTGTTCTACAAGTTCGTTTTCTGCAATCTTTCTTTCGTTAATATCCGTAACAAAACCTTCTATAACATGAACCTGATCTTTGTCTACTGAAACTCCTAAACCCTGTTCCCAAACCCAATGAACGTTTCCATTCTTTTTTTTAATCCTGTATTCCATTACAAAATGCTCACCTTTACTTATAGCATCCTGAACAGTATTCCAGACATATTCCTTATCATCGGGATATATAATGTCGCCATAGAAACATCCATTCGGGCCAACTAACTCGTTGGCCGTATATCCGGTTAGATTTAAACAACCATCACTTACAAAATCCATTGGCCAACCTTCTTGGTTCTTTGCGTGATAAGCCATACCGGGCAAATTACCCATTAAGGTTTCTAATCTTCTTCTATTTTCTTTAATAATCTCTCTGTTTCTTTTTTGTTCTGTAATATCGCGAAGTATAACGTGAATAGCCATTTGTTCACCCAGACTGAATGCTGAGCGATGAACTTCAACATCAACTTCTTCGCCATTGAAATTAACTATTTTCTCTTCATGAAAAGAAATATCTTCTTCATATTGTCGTACCTTATTTATTCGCTCTTTAACCAGACCGTGAATATCCGGTTGAAAGATATCAAATGGGGATTTCCCGATAATATCGCTCAAATCCTTTGCTGTCATTAATTCTTTAAATGAATTATTACACAATATAATTTCATCGTTCAGATTAATAAAAATAGCATCGGGTGAATTCATAAACAAGTTTCTATATTTTTCTTCGCTTTCTTTTAAGCTTTGTTCAGCTTGTTTTTGTTCTGTTACATCCTGAACGGTAGCAAATACTTTAACAGGATGACTGTTATTTCGTATTATTCTGCCTTGCGTGATTACGTATATTATTTTGCTGTCTTTTCGAATCAATCTGTATTCTTTTGGAGAAAGCTCATCACTATTAGAATTAATACTGTCGGTTAACCATTTATTGACTCCTTTTCTATCATCGGGATGATGCATATTCTCATTTACTTTATTGAAATCAACAATCTCCTTTTTGTTATAGCCCAGAAGTTCATATAAAGGGTCAGACCAGGTTACTTCTCCTGAATTCACATCCCATACAAAATCTCCTATTTTAGCTATACGTTGTGCTTCAATAAGCCGCTGTTCTCCAACTTTCAGTTTTTTTTCAACTTTTACACGTTCGGTAATATCGTAAGAGAAAATAAAGATTCCTTCGGGTACAGGCTGAATACTAAGTTCATACCAACCTTTTGCACCATCAGGGTAAGCAAACTCATTCTCCATTTTGTAGGATTCTCGATTATCCATGCAAGTATTTAAATGCTTAAACATTTGTGTGTTTTCAATACCAGGATAAACGTCCATCATTTTCTTTCCAAGTAAATCTTTTTTGCTTTTTCGTCCTTGTTCCAATGCAACATCATTTAAATAAACATATTCCCAATCGAAATTTATTATTTGTGCACCTTCTAACATATTATCGAGGGTACTTCGATACCTCAACAAACTTTTGGCTAAATCAATATTTCGTTGATCTATCTTTTCAAATAATTTTTTAATAATTAAATAAAGGAAAATGGAAGTAGAAAGAATAAACAACCAACCTTTATAGGTCTGCACATGATTGAAAGTTTCCTCTTTTGTGAAGTAAAAAGCCGTTAACCGATCTGACGTAAGAATCCAGAGAACACCAATAATAGCAAAGTACAAAGCTATTTTTCCCGCCTGTTGGTTTATTTTTCTCATTATGTAAAAATTTAGCTTCCAATTTATTCTTACTAGCTTACAGAAAAAGAAGAAATATAAAAGAACATTTACTTTTAACGAAAAAGTTAATGTTACAACAATTCGTTGTTTAAAATGTTCGCACTCTTAAATTGTTATAATATTAAGAAAATGAAGTTTAAAAAAACGGGTGCAATTTAGGAGAAACAAAAAAGCCAACTCTCTGTTTTTGAGTTGGCTTTATATTTTTTTGTCGGGGTGGCAGGATTCGAACCTGCGACCTCCTGCTCCCAAAGCAGGAGGTCATATTTATATCATGTTAATAAGTTATTATATCTCTTTGTTTTACAATATTTTTGTTTATATTTGTTTTGAGCCAATTTATAGGTTTTTGATCTTTTTGTTTTACCTATGTTTTACCCAAGAAAATTATGGCAGGATCAGCAAGATTAGTTTTAAAAGAAAATAAGACAAATTCAGATGGTAATCACCCCGTTTATCTTAGAGTTATTATAAACCGAAAAACAAAGTATTTTAGTTTGGGTTCCAAGTTTGCATGTAAGAAAAATCAATGGAATGATTCTGAACAATTATTTCGAAAGAACTTTGAAAACTATAAAAATGCAAACCGCACCCTGTCAGATAAAAAGAAAAAAGCAGAACGTATTTTATTTGACCTGGATTTAAAAGACGAAGGTTTTACAATACAGGATTTTGAATTAGAGTTTTCGAAGAAAAGCAGTTCACTTGGTATTCTGGAATACTTTGATGAAGTTATTAAAGAGCTAAAGAAACAAGGAAGCATTGGCAATAAGCGAGTTTATAAGGATACTCGAAACAGTATAAAGAATTACTTGACACTAAAAAGGAAACTTAAAGCTACTGACTATCCTTTTGAAAATTTAGATGTGGGATTCTTAGTTGATTATGAAGAATTCTTAAGACATAAACATAAAATGTATAAAGATGAAGAACAGTGCAGTAACTCAACTATATTTATTCGGATGAGAACTCTTCGAGCACTAAATAATAGGGCTAATAAACTGAAAGGAATTAGAACTTATCCGTTTAAGGAACATTCAATTAATCACCTTAAAACAAAAACAAAACACAGAGCATTAAATGAAGATGATCTAAAAAAACTATTCAAATTAAAATATGATGAAAATACAACCTCATTTCATTCATTAAATTACTTCAAATTCATGTTCATGTCTCGCGGTATGAATTTCACAGACATGGCTAATCTTAAAATGACAGATATAAATACAACTCAATTTCTTTATACCCGGGCAAAAACACATAAAGATTATCATATTTCATTAACCAAAGAAATTAAACAAATCATCGATTATTACCTCAATAAATTCCCTAAAAATGAATATGTTTTCCCTATTCTAAATGAAACTCATAATACTATAGAAAGGAAATACTATAAAGTTCAACGTGAGTTAAAAATATTAAATAAGAATCTTAAAACAATGATTAAAAAAATTAATCCTGAGTTTAATTTGACCAGCTACTCATCCAGGCACTCATTTGCTTCAATATTAAGAAAGAAAGGTGTTTCCATTGAAGTAATTCAAGAATTAATGGGGCATGCTGATCTAAAAACTACAGAAATCTATGTAGAACCATTTGATGAAGAAATATTAAAAGAATCACAAGAAATTGCAATTAATGCAATAAAATAATTTTAAAAAGCACTTACCCACTTACCGTCTTACCTAAAATACCTAAATGTAGGTAAAAAAGAAACTCTGAAATATTGATATTTCTCAAATAATAAAATCATGAATTGATAGCAAACTAGCTATTATTAATATGATAGATTCATAATTATTTTTATTATTATTGTATTACAGTCTATGGTTAAATTTAAATAAGTTGATTTATGAGAAAATTACTTTATGCATTTTTTGTGCTTTCATTTTTATTTTATTCCTGCGAAGAAGAAACCAATTCATTTAAAGTGGTTATTGAAGGAATTGTAATGGATGCTGAAACATCGGAAAGATTAAATGATGTAACCGTTGAGCTTTATACCAAGAGTAAAAGTCACATTACAACTACAAATGAAAATGGTTATTATAATTTAGGAGAATTTAATGTTGGAGACTATAATATTGTTTATTCGAAAGAAGGGTATCTAAATGATTCTAAATCTTTAAATTTATCTTCAGAAATAATTGTAACCGGAGTTGGTTATGAAATCGTGAATTCTGATTTAATTTACCTTACACCTTTAAATGAAAAAGCTGAATTTACCGTTTACAGGAAATATCTGGATGGTGAAGAAATTGCAGCTGCCAATTTCCCATACACTGTTTACCTTGGTTCTTTTAATGACCCTATTGTGGGTACTACCAGTGCGAATGGAATTATTTCATTAGATAATGTCCCATCGGAAATATCATTATCAATTGACCATGAGCAGAATGGCATCCAATATAAAACGTATACTACAATTGATACTAAAGATGACAATAAAGTTGTTGTTTATGGTTATAATCCCGAAGCAGACTTAGGAGTTGTTAGTACTAACGTTTTAGATACAGACGGTCAGCCAATAGAAGATTTTGCAGTAACTGACAATATTACTATTCTGTTTACAATTCCTGTTGATATTGATAATGCTAACTTCGACCTTTTGGAAGATGGTTGGATGTCTGTGGATTTCACATATCAATGGTTAAATAACAATATGACTCTTACCATTGATCCTGTTGATCCGTTATTATCAAACTACTATTACAGTTTAGAAATTGATGTTAAGAATGAGAACAATACTCAAACATTTAGTAAAGTTTACAACTTTACTACTGAATAAATATTTCAATACCATATAAAAAAGCCCGATACTTATATTTATCGGGCTTTTTTAATACAGTTCTAAAATTTAAAATCTATATAAAGCTCCTAAAGTAATTACAGCCTGATCAAAATTTCCAATAGTGTATTTTGTCTCAAATAAACCTGCTATTTTATCAGTAATTTCATAAGTTGCTCCAGCTCCAATATTAAATCCTACTTCGGTATCACTGGCTTTTGCCCCGTTAACCTCAATAGAAACTCCTGAGATATTTAATCCTGCAAGCGGATATACTTTCAAATTATCCATTAATTCAAAGTTGTAATGTCCGTCAACATCAAATGACCACATATTTGTTTTGCTTTCCACTGTAGTAAAAATTAATGTTTGCTTATCTTTATTGGGTAAATAGAATGTAACGCCACCCACTACATCAACATTTTCCCATACATTATATTGACCTCTTAAGTTAAATCCGATCGTTTTCTGTTCTGTACCATAAACCAGACCGCCACCAGCACTAATTTGTGCAAATGAGTTAAATGCAAATGCAATTGTTATAATTGCTAATAATGTTAGTTTCTTCATTTTAATAACTTTTTAATTAATATTCAAATTTGGAATTTACTTCTTTTATATACATATAAAACATAGTGTGCACCATGCTTTCATTTTTAAATCTTTCTAAAATTTCCGGGTAATTTTTTAATAGATGCTTTTTAAATGTTTTTTTTGTTAATGGATAGATTTCTCCCGTTAAAATATCCAATACAAATTCCTTTTCGTTTGAACTAAAGCTAACACTCTGATTATTCCAATAAGACTGATCTACTCGCCAAATAAAAACGGTGTATCTTCCAAGAATTTTTATTGGACAATACCTTTTTTTATGATATACAAAAACTTTCTGATCATTTGAATACCCCCATATTTTATCTTTTAATTTTATTTTAGTATCGGTACTATCATAATAATAAAGATCTTCCCAATGCTTAGAAAAAAGAGCAGCACCCCAATCAAAATCTGTATTATTTTTAAAATAAATATCTGTTTTTGATGGACTGTTTTTTATGAACTCTTCATATGTAAGATATAAACCAGGATAGAATGTATCTGCTTTAATAATTTGTATATCGCTATATTTATAAATCAGTTCTTGTGAAAATGAATTTCCAGCTTGTAATAAAAATAAAACAAAAATTAGTTTTTTCATATAATAACTTTTTAACGACCAGACAATCTAACTGTCATACCTTCAGCATATAAATCGGAAAATAGACATATCGGCTCGAGCTGGGATTTAATGATTACTAAACATAACTTGAAAATCTCCTGTATATAAACCCGTAAAAGTTACTCCATCAATCATTACAAGGTCCATACTTACTGTATAGTTATTACCGCTGTTATGAGTAATACTAACTTCTCCTGTTTCTAAATTCGATGAATATTGTTCGGTTCCTTCATAGTATGAATAATCAGTTAACCAGTCATCTAAAAGTTTTTTCCCGGTTACTTCAGGAAAAGCATATTCACCTTCAATGGTAGCCGCTGTAAAGGATTCAACATTAAGTGATAAAATTCTAGACTGTAATCCTGTTCCACTCATAAATGAAATACTTGTGCTTCCAAAATCGTCAATGGACATACCTATCATTGTAGCCGAAGCTATAGCATAATCATTGCCATCCATTTTTACAGTGTTAATCGTTTTTGGTGTAACATCATCTTCATCACATTGAGTAAACGATATTACTATTAATAGAACCAAAATGGTTTTTATTAATCTTACTGACTTTCTCATTTCTTTTATCTTTTTGTGTTTTAATATTAATCTTTAACGCAACGAACCGAAGAACCAGATGCTTTAAAGGTATTATCTCTGC
Source organism: Bacteroidales bacterium (assembly GCA_003446015.1). Taxonomy (GTDB): domain Bacteria; phylum Bacteroidota; class Bacteroidia; order Bacteroidales; family UBA12077; genus UBA12077. Next base: position 51,003 of record DMBU01000175.1, read on the forward strand.
GAATACCCGAATAATCATATTGTAAAGAGCGAAAGTAGGCGTAGTAATAATCGTATTCTGTTTCGCTCCACCAACCGCCGTATGCACCAACAGAACTAAAGTTACCATTGCTGAAGTTGCGAGAACCGCCCGGAAGAGCATCAAAACCACTTGTTCCAAATTCAGAATTATCCTTTAAAACTCCGTCAGTCCATAAATCCACATTAACGGCAAGTTGCGAGCCCTGATCTGTGCCACGAAATCCTGTTTCATAAATTTCAGACTGGGACATTCCTAAAGTCGTTTCCAGTATATTCCACTCTGTATTAGTAGGAATATGCCAGCCTATTGGGCAAAGTCTTTCTGTTTCTACTGTATACCAGTTATACAAGGCTCCATAAGTTGCTTTGTTAG
>DMBU01000170.1 GCA_003446015.1 Bacteroidales bacterium
CTAATTTAGGGATCGTCATAAACAACATTTGGAGTTTAGTATTTGTTATTTGAAGTTTGAAGTTTGAAGTTGGGCATAATAATAATTAAGGAATGATTCTTAGATATTTATACTTTATAATCTTGCTGGTATTACCTGGAATTGTTTTTTCTCAGAGTATTCCGTTTAAAGAATTGCAAGCTTTTTCCGAAATAAAGAATGGAAACTATTCTGAAGCAATTGATTCTCTGAATATAATACTTTCGAAAAATCCTGAACCAGAAGTTCACCTTGCAAAAGCAGAGGCATTTCTTAAATTAGATAATTTCAGTGAGGCTCTTGAAGAATGTAAAAGAATTGAGAAAATTAGACCTTTCTATTCAAGCGAGTTAGAGTTTAAAATATTTTTGACCTTAAATGATCATGAGAAAGCTAACGAAGCTTTGGAAGAAAATCTTAAATCAAAGTACAAAATCTCATTATTTGATTTATTAAACAATCCTGAATTCTCAAATAATTATAATTTGGGTTTAGATAAAACCTTATTAAACCTAAACTTTTATTCACAGACTGAGAAACAACTTTACCAGGCAGAACGATTAATTCATCAAGAAAAGCATAATCAAGCATTATTTATCATCAACGAAATAATTTCAAGAAATAACAACATTGCACAAGCCCATTATTTAAAAAGCCGGATTACATATATTGAAGGTGATATACAGAATTCGTTGCAGTCAATAAACACTGCTATTGAATTAAAAAAATCAGAAATTAAATACCTCACTCATAGATTACTCATAAATAAAGAGTTGAAAAAGCTGGATGATGCGCTCACAGATGCAACTAAATTAATAAGATTAGCACCCTACGAAATTGACAATTACATTAATAAAGCTGATTTACTTTTTAAAACCAAACAATTTGATGAAGCGATTGAGCTGACTAACGCTATTCTAAAAATTCTTCCGGATGATCCTGATGTGCTATATTTAAGTAGTAAATCATTTTTTATGAAAAATGATTATTTCGAAGCTTTGAAAAATATAAATCAAGCATTACAAATTAAATCAAATATTGATTTTTACGAACTAAGGGGCGATATATATATGGCTACAAATACCTTCGAATATGCTACTCGTGATTATTCCATGTGCTTGGATATAGAAGCTCAAAATGGAACTGTTTACGCTAAAAAAGGACTAGCCAGGTTAAAGCTTGGAGATAAAAAAGGCGCTTGCTCCGATTGGAAAAAAGGAAAACGATATGGTAGTTATGATGCTATAAGTTATCTTGAAAAATATTGCCAGTAAATCAGAATCCGTAAATTGTAAAACCACCATCAACACTAATGCACTGACCGGTTATGTATGCAGCAGCAGGCATGCACAGAAAAGCAACTGCTGCGGCCACATCTTCCGGATTTCCAACTTTTTTCATTGGTGTACGTGATACCACTTCATTGTAATATTCCTGATTTTTTAAAACTGTTTCGGCTAAAGGCGTTTTAATATACCATGGAGCCACAGTATTAACCCGAATACCATCTTCGGCCCATTCTCCGGCAAGGTTTTTTGTTAATTGAATCATAGCAGCTTTGGTCATTCCATAAATTGATCCTGTTCTAACATGCATTTGACCGGCAACTGAAGAAATATTCACAATATTTCCCTGATTTGATTTTTTTAGGAGAGGATAAGCTAATCGGCTTAACTCGAACGCTGATCGAAGATTTGTATTTATAATCTTATCAAACTCATCTGCGGAATATTCAACTGTTTTTTTACGAATATTTGTTCCAACATTGTTTATCAGTATATCAAGGCTACCCCACTTTTGATTAATTTCATGAATGATCATTTGCAAATCGTTTAAATTACTCAAATCAGCTTTTATAAAAAAAAGACTTTTTGCATTTAAATCATTTTGTAAAACACTAAAATCTGATTCATTTCTGGCAACAATTGCAACATCAGCTCCAAGTTCAATAAATTCTTTTGCTATTGATTTACCAATACCCTTTGTTCCTCCTGTAATTAGTGCTTTTTTATTTTTAAGATTCCAACGATTATTCATGATTACGTTTTTTTGTAGGTCTGTAAAAGAAATATTCTCCTTCAATAATGTAATTTAAGTTTAGCTTACTAACACCAACTTTTCTTCCTGAAAACTTTGTATTTTGATGCGCAATTTCATAAATCCCTTTATCCAAAACTTGATATACAATTGCGGTATGATGAGGCATTAATTCAGTATAAGTTGTATTTCCTTCTTTGTAACGAACTTTCACATTCTCAAACTGAATTAAATCTCCGGGAAAAACATCCTCCTTCAAAGGATCAATTTTAATACCATACACATAGGCTTTATCCCAATCGGCTCCAACAAGAATAAGCGCTTGATTTGCTAAATCCCAACATTCTCCCCGATCAACTTTTTTACCTTTTACTGATTTTACATACTTGATGATTTCTTTATTTAGTTCAGGAATTTTGTTTTGCGCAAAAGCATGACACGCTACTAAAAGGCTAATTAAAATACTAAATATGATTTTACTTTTTTTCATTTTTCTAAAATTTACACTTGAATAGAAAACGCACGAGATAGTATAAATGTTTTAAGTCAAAATAAACTATTTCTTTAAAACACTAATTAAGCCATTACCTTTAGAACTGCATTTTCCAATATAAGTTGCAAATTCAATTCCTGCATTTTTTAATTCTTTAATAACATCGTCTTTTTGATTCATCGGAATCGTGAAAAGCAGTCCGCCCGAAGTTTGCGCATCACAAAGAATTATTTTTTCAATTTCAGAAAGGTTTTTATCCCAATCAATATATTTTGAAAAATGACTTAAATTATTGGTTGAACCGCCCGGAATAATATTGCTTGTTGCAAACTCCCATGCTTCTTCAATAACAGGGACTTGTTTAGAAAATATTTCTACATCCATTTTACTTGCAAGCGTTATTTCGCTTAAATGCCCTAACAGTCCAAATCCGGTAACATCTGTACAGGCATTTACATCAAATTTTTCAATTATCTCGGCAGCATATTTATTCAATTCCGACATAATTTTAATTGCAAAATCTTCAGTATTTTTATTTACCAGTCCACGTTTCAGAGCTGTAGCAATTATACCTAACCCTATTGGCTTAGTTAAAATAATAGCATCACCTTCTTTTGCTCGTGAGTTTGATAATATTTTATTGGGATGAGTAAGCCCACTAACCACCATTCCAAATTTTGGTTCCGGATCATCTATGGTGTGACCTCCGAGAATACTTATTCCTGCTTCAGTAGCTTTAGCCTGAGCACCGGCAAGTATCTGTCTTAATACCTCCATTGGTAACCGGTTTGATGGAAATCCAACAATATTCAAAGCAAAAATAGGTTTTGCTCCCATAGCGTAAATATCACTTAATGCATTGGCTGCAGCAATTGCTCCAAAATCATAAGGTCGATCAACAACAGGTGTGAAAAAATCCACAGTTTGCACCAATGCTATTTCATCATTTATTTTATAAACAGCTGCATCGTCTGAATTATTCGTATCGATTAATATATTTGGATTTGTATTAACCGGTATATCTTTCAATATTTTCTCTAATTCCTGAGGTCTTAATTTGCAGGCACAACCCAATCCTTGTGTGTATTTAGTGAGTTTGATGTTGGAAATGTCAGTGGTACTAATATGTCTGATTTCTTTTTCATCCTGATTAAACTGACTTACAACATCAATAATAATTTTTGAAGCCCTGTTTACTTCTTCTTCAGTAGTGTATTTACCAACAGAAAACCGGATTGTTCCCATTGCATATTCGGTACTTAACTTAATAGCTGTCAACACAGGTGAGACATCAACCGAATCGGTATGACAGGCAGCACCAGCCGAAGCAGCAATTCCTTTACTCTCCAGTTCATTTAATAAAATATTGGCTTCAATATTCGGAAAACTAATATTTAAAGTATTAGGCAGTCTGTGTTCAGGGTGTCCATTTAATTTTAAATTAGGTATACTTTCTTTTAAATTACTGTAAAGCAAATTTCTGACCGATTGCATATGTGTAATATTTCTATACAGATACCTGTGTGCAATATCACAAGCTTTGCCTAAACCAACAATTTCCAATACATTTTCGGTACCAGCTCGTTTATTTTGTTCGTGATCGGCACCATGTATAAGTTTTTCTAATTGTACACCTTCTTTAATAAAAAGTGCACCAATACCTTTTGGAGCATAAAGTTTATGACCTGCAATGGAGAGAAGATCTATTCCCAGATCTTTAACATCAACAGGATATTTGCCTGCCGACTGCGCTGCATCTGTATGAAAATAAATGCTATGCTTTTGGGCAATTTTAGATATTTCTGATATAGGTTGAATCGTTCCTATCTCATTATTAGCATGCATTACAGTAATTAAAATAGTTTGTTTTGTAATGGATTTCTCCAGTTTCTCCAAATCAATTAAACCATATTCATCAACAGGAATATATGTTATTTTAAACCCTTTTCTCTCCAGGTATTTGCAAACCTCCACAACAGCAGGATGCTCAAGGGTTGAAGTTATAATATGATTTCCTCTGTTTTCGTATGCATATGCAATACCTTTTATGGCATAATTGTTTGATTCAGAGCCACCACTTGTAAAAATAATTTCATGTGGTTTGCAATTAATCAAATTCGCAATTTGTTTACGTGCATTTTCAACAGCCTTTTTAGTTTCAATTCCAAAACTATGAGAACTGGAAGGATTCCCGAAAAAATCGGAAAGATAGGGCTGCATCGCCTGCACTACTTCCTTGTCTATAGGAGTTGTAGCATTATAATCGAGATATATTTTCATCTTAGTTGAATTAGTAAAATGTAAATTTACAAAAGATACTTGAATTCAATCTCCAAGCTTATAAGCAAAATTGAAACATTTTAGTAGTTTGGACCTCACATCAAATTTAAATTAATAAAAAAATCCCGCGAATGCGGGAAGTAAAATCCAAAATTACAAATTATTTAAACAATGTTATGATGCCAAATCTAGCTTTTCAACAGCTTTGTTTAGTTCTTTCTTTGAAATACCAATGTAATTTGCAATCGTACATAGCAAATCTTCTTTCGTAGTATCTCTCCACTGCAAATCAGCATTTGTTAAATGAGGATAAATTTTTAATAGCTTAATTTTAAGTTCATTCCAATTGGTAATGTTGAATTCTTGGTCCATTCTATCTGTTTTAAAGGAAATTAATAAAGAAAAACTTTTCTGAAGTCAGATTATTTTTTTGCAAAGATAATCGATTAAGTTTAATAAGCTGATTTATTTTACATTAGTTTATAATTAATATAATGATATTGAGAAAAAAAATATGGTTATCCGTTTTTGTACCCAATTTGAATTCGATTTTCTTCATTTGCCCCTAACCCTGAAGGGTGTGAAGAAAATCAATTGCTCCCTTTAGGG
>DMBU01000061.1 GCA_003446015.1 Bacteroidales bacterium
TGTCCATAAATGCTCCGGGATCCCCTTCATCTGCATTACAAATGATGTATTTTGAATCAGATTTACTTTTATTTGCGAATCTCCATTTAAGTCCGGTAGGAAATCCACCTCCGCCCCGGCCACGAATACCAGAATCCAAAACAGTTTGAATTATTTGTTCATCGGAGATTTTACCTTCCAATATTTTTTTAATGGCGTTATATCCGCCTTTTTGTTCGTATTCGCCAATATCTTCAGGATCAATAACACCACAGTTTCGTAATGCAATTTTTACCTGTCCATCCCAGAAATCATCGTCTTTTGACTCAAAAAGTTCACTTTTTACAACATAATCTTTTACCGGCTCACCTTGTTTTAAATGTTTATCAAAGATCTCTACGGCTTTATCTTCATTGATTTCACCATATAAATAAGAGCCAGTTTCATCAATAACTTCGACCAGGGGTTCGCGGTAGCACATTCCAATGCAACCTGTCTTTTTAAGTTCAATATCCAGTTTGTCAGCTTCTTGCAAAGCTTTGAGTTTATCATATACTTTATTAGCACCAGCAGCGATTCCGCAACTTGCCAGTCCTATTAAAACTTTAGTTTTTTCCATGTTAAATTCTTTTAATTTTCCGGGTGGAATAAATTAATTACTTTCCTTGATCTTAATTTCCTTTACAATTTTCACAGCTTGATTCCCAGTAAGTTTTCCATAGGTATCATCACCTATCATCATTACAGGAGCTAATGAACAACAACCAAGACAGGCTACTGACTCTAAAGTAAACAGTCGATCTTCAGTAGTTTCTCCATCTTTAATTCCCAGAGCATCTTCTATTGCTTCTGAAATTGCAGTGGCATTTTGAACATGGCAAGCCGTGCCATGACAAACTTTAACTATATATTTTCCAACCGGATTTAATCTGAATTGAGTATAAAAAGTAGCAACTCCATACATCTCGCTAAGTTTTAATCCTGTTAATTCGGATATTTTGATAAAAGATTCTTCGGGCAGGTATCCATAAATTTCCTGAGTACCCTGCAAGATTGGAATCATATTGCCTTTTTTACTTTTATACTTTTCAATTAGCGGATCAATTAAGGTTAGATCCACGGAAGCCTGATTAGCAGCCTCTTTTTCCTGTAGTATTCGTTTAACACGCATAGTTTAAAACGCTTTGTTTATAATTAATAGATTCTAAAATAATCGCTTAATATAGAATTTTGATTTATGAATTACAAAACTTAAAATATGTCCTATAATATCTGATCACTAAACTCTAACAATAATGTGTTTTATAATTATTATTTAAAATAATTCTAATTACGATTTATGTATAAAAATATCTTATCTACTTATTGCCATATGTACACATATTGATTTGCAAATTTATATTTTATGTGGAACTATGTATCTAACATATGTCTATTGAAAAACTATTCTAAAACATATCTTTTCAAGGTAAAAGCTAAACTATTTGAACAGTGTGAAATATGTATTTTTTCAGAAATAAGTCAATTAAAGTAACCTAAGGTCAAAGCAATTTCCTATTTTTATAAGATTTTTCAGAAATGATATTTTTAAATCCATGCATAAAAAAGAACTAGTCGTTGGTATTGTTGATCATCCATTGTTTGGAATCATTCTGGCTCCATATATTGTTGTGATTAAACCTAATCACGGATACTATCAGATTGAATCAAGAATTTCGCAACTTAATATAAATAAATACATTGATAATTTTTCTGATAATGAAAAGCAGCTCATAAAGTGGATTGATGAATATAGTGATCAGAATTTACATAAAATCTTTTCAAAAAAACGAGGTCAGACAACAGTTGATTTCATTAGCAAGTTAAAAAAAGAATTTGCAGATGAACACATCCGCCCTTATTTTGAAAAGCGCCTTATCAAATGCACAAATCTGTTGCAAGAAATGGATATCGCTTTATATTATAAAGAAAAACCCCAGTATATTAATTCAGATGATAAAATTGAAATCATAAAAGGTAAGGCACAATCTGTTTTTAATATCTCAAAATTGGCAAGTGAAAGTCAGTATTACCTAACTATTAAACACGATAATATTGAATTGAGTTTACTTGAAAAATCGGGCATTATCATTACAGAAGATCCTTGCCGTATAATCATCGAAAAAAAACTTTTTATATTTGATGATATTAATGCAAGAAAACTTGCTCCTTTTTTTATCAAAGATTGTATTCATATTCCTAAATCCTCAGAAAAAAAATGGTTTGAAACATTCGCACTGGAAAGCATAAAACAATACAACGTAAAGCCTTCAGGGTTTGAGATTAACAAGCTAATTACCACTAAAGAAGCAAATTTAAATTTTGAACAAAATCTTCAAGGCGAAGAAACCCTTATACTTTCATTTATATACAATGATCAGATCAAGTTTTTGGCTAATAAAGGATCAAATTCTTCGGTTCGGTTTGAAGATAGAGATGGAAACTACATCTTTCATAAAATTGAGAGAGATTTTAATTGGGAGCATGACGTTATTTCTTATCTTTTATCAATAGGTTTAATTAATTACCTGGATTCTCATTTTTACCCAAAAGAAATTGAAAGACTTGAAAAGCAAGAAAAAAAATATGCCTTTATCAATTGGCTTAGCTTAAATAAAGACAAAATCAATTCTTTGGAAATTAATTTAGTGCAAAAACAAAAAGAATCTCAATATTCATTACTTGAACCTGAAATTGAATCTGTTATTACTGAAGAAAACGATTGGTTTGATTTAAAAATTATAGTTAAGATAGGCGAGTTTAGTATCCCGTTTACAAAATTCAAAAAGAATATATTAAACGGTGTAAGAGAATATAAATTACCTAATGGAGAGATTGCAATTCTTCCTAAAGAGTGGTTTGAACAGTACAAAGAATTGTTCCAGTTTGGTCGTGAGTCTGATAAAAACATTCAACTAGATAAACATCATTTTGGTCTAATTGAAACGAGTGTTCCTGAAAAAAGCAAGTCAATTATTGAAAAATACAGGGATCTGTTAAATAACTATAATCAAACGAAATACGCCATACCAACCGGATTAAAAGCCGAATTAAGGCCTTACCAAAAAGAAGGTTTTTCGTGGATGAAATTATTACAAGAGAATCATTTTGGGGGTTGCCTTGCCGATGATATGGGTTTAGGTAAAACTGTTCAGACCTTAACTTTATTATTAAATTCAAAAGCCGATTTAAAGACTAATCATTATGAACCCGAAACTACCCCAGCCCTGGCTCAACTTAGTATCTTTGATCAAATAAATATTAAGAATTCTCCTGCATCAGCTGTGTCATTAATTGTTATGCCAACTTCATTAATTCATAACTGGGAAGAGGAAATAAGGAAATTTACACCAGAATTAAAATGTTTTAAATATATCGGACAAAACAGACCTAAGGACATTCGTATTTTTAATGAATTCAACATTATATTAACAACTTACGGAACAGTTCGCAACGATTTTGAGCTTTTAAAAACTTTTAAGTTCTTATATCTGATTTTAGATGAGAGTCAATATATAAAAAATCCGGATTCGAAAATTTACAAAGCTGTTAACGATCTGAAATCAACATACAGACTGGTATTAACCGGCACTCCGATTGAGAATTCATTAACTGACCTTTGGGCTCAAATTAACTTTTTGAATAAGGGTCTTTTAGGAAATCTCAGGTTCTTTAAAAGAGAGTTTGTACTACCCATTGAGAAAAATACCGATCCCGAAAAGAAAGAAAAACTGCAGCAGTTTATTCAACCCTTTGTTCTTCGGAGAACAAAAAATCAGGTTGCAAAAGATCTTCCTGACAAGGTAGAGACGGTTATTTATTGTGATATGACTGATGAACAAAAATCATATTACGAAGAGGAAAAATCGAAGATTCGGAATTCCATTATGGAAACAATCGAAAGAAAAGAAGATAAACCAACTATACTGGCAATTGAAGGCCTAAATAAGCTTCGTCAAATTGCAAATCATCCAATTTTAATTGACAAAGACTACTCAGCAGAATCGGGAAAATACGAAGAAATTACGCGCAATATTGAGAACCTGATCGCAGAAAAACACAAGGTATTAATTTTTTCAGCATACGTTAAACACTTGAATCTATTTGCCGAATATTTAAGAAATAATAAGCATCCCTTTTCAATGTTGACAGGAATCACTCAGAACCGTGAACAAGTTATACACGATTTTCAAGATTCAGATAATAAACATGTATTTTTGATACAGATTAAAGCAGGTGGTGTGGGATTAAATTTAACTGCAGCCGATTATGTATTTATTATTGATCCTTGGTGGAATCCTGCAGTAGAAGAACAAGCAATAAACCGCACCCATCGAATTGGTCAGGACAAAAAAGTAATGGTGTATCGGTTTATTTCAACGGATACCGTTGAAGAAAAAATTCAACAATTAAAAAGTCGTAAAACAGAACTAGCTACTTCAATTATTAGTACTGAACAAGCAGTACAAAAAATGAATTTTGAAAGGATTCTAGAGTTCCTTAATTAATAATTATATAACTCCTTATGAATAAATAAAACTTTTTTTTGTTTTCTTTAGTTAAACTTGTATTTTTATTCAATATATACTTTAAAATTAACTAATCCCTATAGAAAAATGAAAACGTATAGAATAATTAGTACACTTATATTGGCAATATCCTTTTTAAATATTTATTCACAAAACACGTTGGAGTTAACAAGGAATAAAGAATCAGGATATTTTTCAAGATTATCAGTAGAACAAGTATACACTGAAGTTGATGGTACTCCTTTTTTTAACGAAAATTGGGAACAAGGAACAATCACTTTTAATGATGGAATAACGTATAGTGTTGAAAACTTCAGGTATGATATATACACTAATAATTTACAGTTTTTAAAAGATGATGTTGTTTATAAGATACCTAATTTAAATGATGTTAAAAGTTTCTCTATTGGAGAATTCAATTTTGTAACCTTTGTTAATGAAGACAAAGCAGATTTTTATGAAATCCTATTTAAAAATGACGTGCTGTTACTTTTAAGAAAATTTGATTGTGAAATCATAAAAGGCAAAGAAAGTGTAGGCGCTTTTCCTGCCACAAAAGATAAGTTTAAAATTAATACTACTATTTATTTCAAAAAAGATGATGCCTCAATTAATAAAATAAATTTAAATAAAAAGAATGTACTCGAATTAATGGGAGACAAAAAAGATGAAATAGAAAAATTTGCTGCCACAAATAATTTAAAGTTTGGACAAGAAGAAGATGTAATTGAAATTTTGGAGTATTATTATTCTTTATAGTTAAAATAACATAATTTGACAATTATAACAGAATGCTTGCAATTTTTTCTTGTAAGCATTTTTAATGTTCATTTTTTTTTGATAAAGATCATCATCTTTCGTAACTTTTCATTTTGAAATATGTACAAAATACTAAAACCTAAACATTTTATTATGAAAAAAATTATACCCCAAAAATTTCTTTTTCTTTTTATCTTTTCTGTTATCCTTTCAACTAATTTCATATTTGCACAAGAAACAGACGCCCCTGTGTTGAGTAAAGATGAACTAAAATTGATTAAACTTGAAGAGAAAGTTAAAAGTATTGAAGCAAAAATTGAAGCTACTGAGGCAAAAATTGCACAAGCAGATAGTTTGATTCAGGATGGATTTGAAATGGCTAATGAAGCTGATAATGAAATCAAAGTTATTAGCTCCGAAGAAAAAATATTTTTAAAAGAGAACGAAACTCAGCGTAAAGATTTACTAAAACAGTTAAAGAAAGCTGACGAAGAAGATACCAAATCTATAGAGTCTGAATTAAAAGCCCTGGAAGCAAGCTATAAAACTGAAACAAAAGCATTTGAGAAAAGATATAGCGAAGAAGAAAAGAAACTGACCAAAGCAAAATCAAATGATGATAAAGGAAAAGAGAAATTAAAACAATATAATCCAAAATTAAAAGAATATCAGAAAGCTTTAGAAACAGCTAATGAAGAACTAGAGAATTTTAAAGCTGAAAAAGAATTATAATAACAGTATTTCATTAGATATTTTAAAGGGGGTGTCCAGAAAGATAAATATTCGCCGCAAAGGCACTAAATCACAAAGGTCCACAAAATTATAACGTGCTGATTATTTGATTTTTGTGACTCTTTGAGCCTTTGAGTTTTAGTGGCTAATTTTCATTTTTAAATCTTTTTGGACACCCCCTTTTCTTTTGTGATATTTAATTTTATCCGATGAATCTCGCTCCTGCTATTGCAACACCTATTCCTAAAAATGCCGACATTATTACAATTGGGAAGAATGCCTTTTTATCATGAGGTAAAACCATAAATAAAGTTGGAACAATAGCAATCTCACCAATAATAATACCCTTAAGCCATGGGTCTATATTCCAACTAACAAATGGTATTATCAATCCCAGTACTACCCAGTGAGTAAATGCTGCTAAACTGGCATATTTGTCTAGTTTTTGGATAATCATAGGTATAACATCTATTGTACCTGCAACAATTCCAATAATCAAAGCAATTAGTATGTTATTCATAATTTCATATTTTTAGTTACACACTTTAAATACAATTAGTTACAAAACTTCTGGAGAAGAAGGGTATTTATCTTTTGGGGTATATTGAATTGCCTGATCTAAAAAATGAATAAGCTGGTTCTTATCTTTCGATAAAGTCCCCTGTAAAGGTAAGTTGTTTGATATATGATTACTTCGGTAAATTACATTTTCAACATTTAAATGATCAATGAAAAGTTTGAGTTCCTCGAAAAGTTCAACAATAGTTTGCTGTATATATCTCCCATTAAATTTATTTTGAAAATGTTCTAATCCGAAAGGTAAACTTAAAGTTAGCGTAGATAGAAATTTTGGATTCAGTTTATTAATTATTTCTGCCGACTTTAAAGCATGTTGTTCTGAATATTCTTTACCTCCCAGTCCGTTAATAATCATTATTGACGTATCTATTCCAGCATTATGAGCCTTTTCAACTCCGTCAAGTGTTGAATTAAAGGTTTCCCCTTTATGAATAAGCTTTAACAATTCATCGTCTCCTGTTTCAATTCCAATATATAACAATTTTAGCCCAAGATTTTTCAAATCTTTCAGCTCTTGTTCCGATTTACGTAAAATATCTTTTGGTAAAGCATATGATGAAATTCTCTGGATTTTACCAAACTGATTATAAATCTCAATTAACAATGGAATTAGTTTATTCGCAGACAAAACAAAAGCATTACCATCTGCTAAAAACACTTTTTTAACTCCGTAGTAAGCTTTTGCCAAAGTTTCAATTTCAGGCTTTAATTCTTCGAAGCTTCGTACTTTAAATTTTTTAGAAGTATACATTTCACAAAATGCACACTTATTCCATGAACATCCAACGGTGGCTTGAATAATTGCTGATCTGGCCTCGGCAGGAGGCCGAAAAACAGGTTCGTCGTACTGAATTGGTGAAAAAAACATCTTTGTTAATAATCTTTGATTAATACTGAATATTAAATATTGATCAAAGTTATAAATTCTGCATAAGAAACAGGCAAATTAAGTAATCTATATGCTTTACCAACAGTTGAACAAAGCTCTCTTTTGTATTTTAAAGAATCAAAAAAAAGATGTGCATAGGCAGTTGCTATTGGCTCATCAATTAAATAAACACCTGTGTTTTGATTGTCATCATTCTGATATTCTTCGATAAGAGTAACTATTTTTGTTAATTTTGATACATCAAAATTGAAAGTACATCCTCTTAAATCTGTTAAATTGAAATATACTTTTGGAAAATCTGCATCTTCTCTAACCCTTTTTGCCAAATCATAAAGTTCTTCAAAAGATTTTACTCCCGAATCCATCTTCGCTATTCCAAAGTTTAATTCGGAATAAATCTTATACCTGCCACTCATAAAGAAAATTTTCAAGGTAAAATTAGTTCGCAAACTTATAAAAAGTTATTTTATTTTAAGGTTATTTTTGTCAAAATTTTTAGCATTTTTTCACATTTAACTCATTCATATTTTATTAGTCATTTTGCTCTAAAATAAAGAAATGACTGAAGGGTTTTTACACCTTAAACTTTAATACTTTTTTTAATCCATACCCCGAAGATGAATTTTTTTATCTCTTTAAAATACTATCTTTGCGCCTCATAAAATCGAACCATGATATCAGTTGACGGATTAACAGTTGAGTTTAGCGGAACTACTCTATTTAAAGATATTTCTTTTGTAATTAACGAGAAAGATCGTATTGCCTTAATGGGTAAAAACGGTGCAGGAAAATCAACTATACTTAAGATTATTGCAGGTGAAAAAACGGCTTCTAAAGGACGTGTATCGGCACCAAACGATGCTGTAATTGCTTATTTGCCACAACATTTACTCACAGTAGATAATAGAACTGTATTTGAAGAAACAGCACAGGCATTTTCTGAAATTCTGGAAATGGAACGTCAGATTCAGGAGATGAATAACGAGTTATCAATTCGAACCGACTATGAATCAGAAAGTTATTTTGAATTAATTGAGAAAGTATCTACACTAAGCGAAAAGTTCTATAACATCGAAGAAATTAATTTCGATGCCGAAATTGAGAAAATATTGCTTGGATTAGGTTTTTTACCCGAAGATTTTCAACGACCAACCAGCGAATTTAGTGGTGGATGGCGAATGCGAATTGAGCTTGCAAAGATTTTACTACGTAAACCCGATCTGATTTTGTTGGATGAACCAACGAATCATTTAGATATTGAATCGATACAATGGCTCGAAGAATTTCTTATAAACAGTGCAAAAGCTGTGATTGTAATTTCTCACGACAGAGCATTTATTGATCATATTACAACTCGTACCATTGAAGTAACTATGGGGCGCATTTATGATTATAAAGTTAATTACTCCAATTACCTTCAGCTAAGAAAAGACAGGCGTGTACATCAGCAAAAAGCTTTCGACGAACAAAAAAAGATGATATCCGAAACCCAAGAGTTTATTGACAGATTTAAAGGAACTTATTCAAAAACACTGCAAGTACAGTCAAGGGTAAAGATGCTTGAGAAACTAGATATTGTAGAAGTTGACGATGAAGATAATTCAGCTCTTCGGCTAAAATTTCCGCCATCACCCAAATCAGGAAGCTATCCTGTTATTATCGATAATTTAACAAAACAATATGAGAATCATACTGTTTTCGCCAATGCCAGTCTAACCATTGCACGTGGTGAAAGGGTAGCTTTTGTTGGTAAAAATGGTGAAGGAAAATCTACCCTTGTAAAAGCCATAATGGGTGAAATTGACTACCATGGAAAACTAACTCTTGGGCACAATACCCAAATTGGCTACTTTGCACAAAATGAAGCATCATTGCTTGATGAAAAGCTCACTGTTTTTCAAACCATCGACGATGTTGCCATTGGCGATGTGCGTACAAAAATTAAAGATCTCTTAGGAGCTTTTATGTTTAGTGGTGATAGCATTCAAAAAAAAGTTAAAGTTTTATCAGGTGGTGAACGAACAAGGCTGGCAATGATCAAGCTTTTGCTTGAACCTGTTAATTTGCTTATCCTGGACGAGCCTACAAATCATCTTGATATGAAAACAAAAGATATTTTAAAATCTGCTTTGCAGGATTTTGATGGTACTCTTATTCTGGTATCGCACGACCGTGATTTCTTGGATGGAATTGTTGAAAAAGTTTATGAATTTGGAAATAAAAGGGTTAAAGAGCATTTAGGTGATATTAATAGCTTCCTTAAAAAGAAGAGAATGGATAGTCTGCGTGAATTGGAACGAAATAAAAAATAGAGCCTTCCACGGGACTTGAACCCGCGACCTGCTCATTACGAATGAGCTGCTCTACCAACTGAGCTAAGAAGGCTTATAAAGAAATTAAGTGTGTAAAATTAATTAAATTTTGATTCCAAGCACCAATACATCGTCTATTTGATCATGCTTATCTTTCCATTTTTTAAATGTTGATTCAATTATTTTCTTTTGAACATTCATTGTTTCATTTGCATTCCGTAGCAATAATTCACGAAAGGCGCCATACATAAAACGTTTGTTATCATTCCCTCCAAATTGATCAACAAATCCATCACTAAACATGTAAATCTGATCTCCTTTTTGTAAGGGTATTTCATGATTGGTAAACATATCCATTTTAAAGAAAATGGCTATAGGCATCTTATCGGGTTTAATCTCTATTAATTTAAATTCTGAATTATCCAAATTGTAAATATGCAATTTTGTATCTTCCATCTTAGGGATGTGCTTAGTCACAATATAAATTGGATTATAAGCTCCTGCAAACTGAACGATATTTGTATCGTGATTAATACTAATTAAGGCCATATCCATTCCATCGCGTGTTGCCCCCAACTCATTTTTCTGTTTTAAACTTTTAACAATTTCTTTACGAAGTTTTCTTAGAATTACTCCCGGATGAGTAATATATTCTTTCATAACAATTTCACGAAGAAAAGAAATACCAAGCATACTCATAAAAGCCCCGGGAACACCATGTCCTGTACAATCTACTGCTGTAATAACAGTGTGATTTTCAACATTTGCCCACCAATAAAAATCACCACTTACAATAT
>DMBU01000063.1 GCA_003446015.1 Bacteroidales bacterium
TAGCTTGACGGCTATGGCCTGCCGGCAGGCATGGCGTCAGGTATGACAATTAATGTTTCAATTTATAGTTGGTAAAAAAGAATATTCCTTACCATATTTTATCATCTGTTGAGTATAATCATCAGGATATTCAACGTTGATATCTATAATTTCGTCGTTTTCAATAACCGGAATTAACTCAGGATTTACAAAACCCCCAAACACGGCACGGTTTAGTTTTGCATATCTTTCTAACAATTCTTTATGCAACGCGGGATCAATTTTTACACCATAATTTTCAACCATGGCTTCACCTGCGGTATAATCTCCTTCTGACTTAATTCGTTGGATTTCAGCTAATAGTTCTCCGAATAATACACTTAGTTTGTTATAATCATTAATGCGAATATAGGTTTTACCATCCTTTGCATACATTTCAACCACATGATCATCTTTACCCATTTCATAAACCCATTTAGAAATTAATTGACGTCCGCGCATGTGAGCCTGCTCAATGTTTTTACCAAGTTCGATACGAGCCAGTTGTCCCATTAATCCATTCAGGATATAAGAATCATATTGCGCCTTATAGGCATCAGCATCGGGAAGAAGACCTAGCTCTATAAGTTTTGAATCTGGCAAATAATATAATCCAAATAAATCAGCACGGGCTTCTTCTAAAGAAGTTTGATATCCTTTGAGAGCCCCAGGGTCTATTCCAGGCAATAGTTGTCCACTTCCATGTCCAACGACTTCATGAAGATCGGTATGCAACATATTGGTAATATCACTATACTTTTTCATGATTTCTCTTACTTTGGCATTTTCTACAAATTCGTCTAAATATCCCGATTTCCCAACCTGATCGTAAGCAAAGCCAATGTTCTTGAGCGAAACAGATTTTGATCCATGTTCTTTTCTTATCCAATCGGCATTTGGAAGATTAATTCCAAGAGGTGATGTAGGATAACAAGCACCTCCTAATTGAACAACATCAATTACTTTCGCTGTAACTCCTGTAACTTTTTTCTTTTTAAATTTAGGATCTACTGGTGAATGATCTTCAAACCATTGGGCCTGTTCGCCAATCAATTGAGTAAGCTTAGTTGCTTCTTCGTTTTTTACATTTACAGTAGCTTCCCAGGTAGCTTTCATAGCTAAGGGATCGTCATAAACTTCAATGAATCCATTCACATAATCAATCTGAACATCCGAATTTCCGGCCCAGAGAATATTGTAATCATCCCAAATTTTTAAATCGCCGGTTTTGTAATACTCAATTAATAATCCAAATTCTTTGCTTTGAGTTTCGTTTTCGGCAACTGTTTTCGCTTTTTCTAACCAGAAAATTATTTTCGAAATTGCTTCTCCATACATACCCTCTGCAGTCCACTTAAGTTCTTTTACTTCTCCATTTTCTTTAATTACTTTGCTGTTTAATCCGTAGCTAATTGGAGTTGGATCATTTGAGTCGATTTGTTTTGAGTAAAAAGAGTTTACTTCAGCCATGTTTACCCCTTCGTAAAAATTGCTTGCAGAATTAACAATTACATCAGTTCCTTTCTCGGTCGCAACCTTTTTTGCATATACGTTTGGATCAAACATTATTGGTATAATAAACCCAATATAATCTTCTATTGATTGATTTTCTTTTAGGGGAAGTTCATTTGAATCCGAGTTAAGAATTAGTGATTTAAAATAATCCTCACTGAAATCCGGAATAAATTTATCCGTTGAATAATGATGATGAATCCCAGCTGCAAACCATACTTTTTTGGTATAAGTCATGAATTTAGCATATTCTTCAGATGATTTATCACCATGATAGGTGGTAACAATTGCATCAAGTGTTTTACGAACTAAAAGATTATATTTAAAATTTTGATCGAAAGTAATGTCGCGTCCACATTTTGCAGCTTCGCTTAAATAATATAAAAGCTTTTTCTGATGCAAATCCATGTTTTCGAAACCCGGAATCTGATATCGTAAAACTTGAAATTCTCCAAATCTATCTATTTGAAATTTAAATTCTCCTTTTTGTTCTTTTGGATTATCAGTGCATCCGGAAGATAGTATAGTTATCATTAAAAATAAGATTAGAGTGATTAATTGAATGTGCTTTCTCATGATTATTGCAAATAGGGAGTTAATTATAATTTTTTTTCTATGACTTAAATAATATATTTTAGTTTAATTTATTGGGATTAAAGTTGATAATAAAATTTGATTATAAAAAGAGGCTTCTGTTTTGGGGTAAAGATAAAAAAAGTAAACTTTTAAAAAATCTTGGCGATTTGATGCTATAAAGCAAGAAGTTCTTATGTATTATCGTTTCATTAAGTTAATAATTTAATAGGTTGATTATTATCATCAATTGCAGCAAAGTAAAAATTCCCTTCTACTGCTTTTTCTCTTTCATTAGTATATTTTTGCTCAATAAATATCTGAACATTTATTTCAAGTCTAACCGAACCTACTTTACCAACCTGTCCGATAAGCTCTACAATTGTACCATACGGAATAGGTTTTTTAAAATCAATTTCACCGGTTGATATTGTAACAACTTTTTTTCTGCAAGAACGGGTTGCTGTAATATAAGCAACTTCGTCCATCCATTGTAATGCAATGCCTCCAAATAAGGTATTGTGATCATTAATCAGATTCTTAAATACAACTTTAACCTGTTTTGTTTCAGATTTTATTTTGAGTTCTTCTATGTCCATATTCTAAGTTTTATACAAATATATTATAAATAAGTTGGAATATGAACATATGTTCATTAAATTTGTAGCAGAATTAGTATAAAAAAGTATGTCACGACCAGAAAATAACAGAATTGTACACGAACCGCCAATCTTTACGGACTTTAAACCAGTAGGTGTTAAAGGTATTTCTTTAGAACAGGTTCAGTTAAGTCTTGATGAGTTTGAGGCTTTTCGTTTAGCTGATCATCTGGGGCTTTCTCACGAAGAGGCTTCGGAAGAAATGGAGATATCAAGACCCACTTTTAGCAGGCTTATTGAAAAAGCAAGAACAAAAATTGCAGATTTTATTATAAACGGTAAAGTCCTGAATATTGATGGTGGGAATATCCATTTTAGAAATAATATAATAAAGTGTCAAAGTTGTGGTCATATGTTCAGAATGAAATTTAATGAAACAATAACAGAGTGCCCTGCCTGTCATTCAAAGAATATTTTGAATTTGGCTGGTGGTTTTGGTCATGGTAAATGTTGTAATCATCAAAATAGAGGAGGAAATTATGCCAAGAAATGACAAAACAGGTCCCTTAGGTCTGGGTCCATTAACTGGACGAGGTATGGGAAATTGCGCGAGAAATACAAATCTGGAATCAAATAGTCGATTTGGATTTGGAAGAGGAATGCGAAATGGAAACGGGAGAGCTTATGGAAGAAATCTTAATTCTCCTGTAAATCAAAACTTTTCTACAAAAGATGCAATTGAAACCGAAATGATAGCTATTAAGGAACAATTGTCATTTTTAGAAGAAAAACTCAAAAATTTAAGTTGATCCATAGTTTGAAATAAGGTCGTTAGCTTATAAAAATGACATAGTTGTTTATGGTTTAGTTTATATGTTTTATGCTAATGATCTTGTTTTTTAACTAATAGAATATTGATAGATATGAGAAATTCAGATAATAGTCAAGGACAGGGAAAGGGTCTTGGCAAGGGTGGCGGAAAAGGCCGCAATAGTGGTGGAGGATTTGGAGTAGGAGGTTATTGCGTTTGTAATAAATGTGGTGAAAAAGTTCCACACCAACAAGGGGTTAAATGCACAACACTGAAATGCCCTAAATGTGGTACTACAATGATAAGAGAAGAACTATTAAATCAAAATAAATAATAAATAAAAAACGAATTAAAGATGAAAAAGAAATTTGCTATCCCAACATTGAATAATCAATTAACAGCGCATTTTGGACATTGTGAGAAATTTGCAATTGTCGATGTGGAAGATAATAAAGTGACTAACGAAGAGTTTGTTACTCCTCCTGTTCATCAACCAGGAGTATATCCTAAATTTCTTGCTGAACAAGGTGTTCATGTAATTATTGCAGGAGGAATGGGACAAACAGCACAAGATTTATTTGCACAGAATAATATAGAAGTACATATGGGAGTTCAGGCAGGATCCCCAAGCGAACTTGTTAAGCAATATCTCAACAATCAGTTACAGACAGGTCAAAATTTGTGTGATCATTAGACCCAGGATTACAAAAATGAAAATAGCAATTGCAAGCGGAAAAGGAGGTACAGGAAAAACAACTTTGTCAACGAACCTTACTGCTCTTTTTGCCGAGACCGAAAATGTAGTTTTAACTGATCTGGATGTTGAAGAACCTAACTCAGGGTTGTTTATACAAGGAGAATTAGTTAAAGAAGAAATAAAGTACAAAATGATTCCTAAATGGGAAGAAGATGCTTGTACTTTGTGCGGAGAATGTCAAAAGAATTGTAATTTTCATGCAGTAATCCAGTTAGGATCTCAACTTTTAGTTTTTCCTGAATTATGTCATAGCTGTTTTGCTTGTTCTGAGTTATGTCCCACCTCATCATTACCTATGATACCTCAAAGAATGGGGTCTTTAAAACAGTTTAAAAACAAGAATATTTCATTTATTGAAAGCCGGTTGGATATAGGTCAGGAACAGGCTGTACCATTAATAGCACAAACGAATGATTATGTTGGTAAAACTTTCTCCCGGGAAACTATAAAAATATTTGATGCTCCTCCGGGAACTTCATGTCCGGTAATAGAAGCAACTAAAGATGCTGATTTCATAATTTTAATTACAGAGCCTACTCCCTTTGGCTTATACGATTTAAAACTTGCCATTGAAACCATGAAAGAATTAAAAAAGGATTTTGGGGTAGTTATTAACAGATATGGTATTGGTAATGATGATGTTGTTGACTATTGTGAGAAAAACGATATTCCTATCCTTGCAAAAATACCTAATAGCAGAAAAGTGGCTGAGCTATATTCAAGAGGAGAATTGGTTTATACTGAAATACCTGAGATAAAAGATGAGCTTCAAAAAATTAGAAACTATATTTTAAATTTAAAAATCAGTAATTAAAATGAAGGAAATTGTTGTTATTTCCGGAAAAGGAGGAACAGGAAAAACGTCTGTTACGGCTTCGTTTGCTGTTTTAGCCGGGGATGATGCTATTATTGCTGATTGTGACGTTGATGCAGCGGATATGCATTTGTTAATGAACCCCGAAATAGAAAAATCAGAAAATTTCTTTAGTGGTGTGGCTGCTAAAATTGATGAAAATAAATGTACAAACTGTAGCATTTGTGCTGATGTTTGTCGTTTTAATGCTATATCTGTAATAAATAATCAGCATTCAATTAATTCTTTAAATTGTGAAGGTTGTGGCTATTGTGAAAAAGTGTGTCCTGTTGAAGCAATAAGTATGCAAGAACAAAATGTGGGTGACTGGTATATTTCTAAAACAAAAATTGGAAATACAATGGTACATGCAAAACTCGGGATAGGAGCTGAAAACTCGGGGAAACTGGTAGCAAAAGTTAAAAACGAAGCAAAACGTTTAGCTAAAGATAATAATAAAGACTACATCATTATTGACGGTTCCCCGGGAATCGGATGTCCCGTTGTTTCTTCATTATCCGGGGCAAGCTATGTTGTATTGGTTACAGAACCTTCTTTGTCTGGTTTACACGATTTAAAACGGGCTTACACCTTGGTTAAAAAATTTAATTTGAAAGCTGGCTGTATTATTAATAAATATGATATAAATACTGATGTAACTAAAGATATTATTAAGTTTCTTAATGAAGAATCTATCAATCATATTGCAAGTTTACCTTATGATGAAAATTTTACAAAAGCTATGACTTTTGGACAAACCATAGTAGAATATGACACAGGAGTGTTAAAAGAACTGATTGTTGATAGTTGGAAGCACATTAAAGAATTAGTTAAATCAAATTGAGACAAGGAGAAAGTGTGAAACACAAAATAGTAAAATAGGATTTTTATGCTGGCAGTTTGAAGCTAAAAGCTTTTAGCTTGTTTTTAGAAGCAAGACTATCAAGGTCATTCGAAAAATCAACTTGAAAGAAAAACAAAAAATATATAAAAATGAAAATAGCATTTACAACAAAAGGAACAGAATGGAATTCAGAAATGGATCCGCGATTTGGAAGAACTGAATTTATTTTAGTTTACGATGAAGAAAAAGATGAGTTTAACTCATTTGACAACAGAGATATTGAAAACGAAGCACACGGTGCCGGACCAAAAACATCACAACAATTGTTTGAATTGGGGGCTGAAGTTTTAATTACAGGTAATGGTCCGGGAGGAAATGCTGCAACTGTACTACAAAAAGCGGGAGTGAAATCGTTTATTGGTGCAGGCGAAATGAAAGTGAAAGAAGCGTACGAAGCATTTAAAAATAATAAATTAAAAGAATTTTAAATACAATGAAAAAGTATGATGTTATTATTATAGGTGGCGGACCTGCTGGAATTATTACCGGTGTTACCGCCAAAAAACAGAATCCTGAAAAATCAATGATCATGTTTAAGGAAGAAGAAAAAGGTTTGGTTCCTTGCGGAATACCATATATTTTTCACAGACTTGATGGAGTAGATAAAAACATGATGGGACCAAAACCTTTTATAGATCTTGGTGGCGAAGTAATAAATGAAAAAATTACAGAAGTTAATAAAACTGAAAAAACAGTTACTACAGAAAAAGGGAATGTGTTCGAATATGAGAAACTTGTTTTTGCAACCGGATCAAAAGTTGTAATTCCAACCTTTATTCCTGGATACGAGCTTAAAAATGTGTTTTACATTAAAAAAAGCTATGAATATATAAAACATATATTCGAAGAATTAAAAACAAAAAAAGACATCATCATTATTGGTGGAGGATTTATTGGTGCTGAGGTAGCTGAACAACTATCATTAAATCCTAATAAAAAAGTTACACTAATTGAGAGTGAAGAATTTTGTTTTTCAAAGGCATTTTCAAAAGAACTAAGTCAGATAGCCACTGAGGCCTTAGCAGGGACAGCTGTTAACATTAAAACATCTGTGCGGGTTAAAGAAGTGATTGGTAAAAATGATGTTGCTTCATCTGTTTTGCTTGATACAGGAGAAGAAATTAAGTGTGATGCTGTAATAATGGCAATTGGGTACAAGCCAAATACAGAATTGGCACAAAATATTGGGCTTGAAGTTAATAAAATGGGAGCTATTGTTGTCGATAATTACGAACGAACAAAAGTAAAAGATATCTGTGCGGTTGGCGATTGCTCCCAAACCCTTGGATTTTTAACAGGACGAATGGATCATGTAATGCTTGCCTCAACAGCTACTGCAGAAGCTCGTGTATTAGGATATAATTTATTTGGAATAAAAATCAAAAAGAATTTTACAGGAACATTGGCTGTATTCTCAACAGAGATTAATAAAATTGCTATGGCTGCTGCCGGGGTAAACGATTCAAATGCAGCTGAAGCAAATATTGAATATGTGTCAGCTACATTTAGTGACTCGGATACTCATCCAAGCTTTGATGAAACGAATTCACTTACAGTTAAGCTATTTGCTTCACCTATCGATGGATCAATATTAGGAGGTGAGGTTTGGGGTGGAAAATCTGCAGGCGAAATAATTAATACCATTAGTCTGGCTATTCAAAAAGGAGTAACTGTATTTGAACTTGTCTCATTCCAAATAGGATCACATCCCTTGTTAACAAGTGCTCCAACAAAAACAGTTTTGATTAAATCGGCCGAAATGATAATAAACAAAATATCTAAAAGGTAATGTTTAATGATATATGAAGTTATATGTTTTAACTGAAAATACCGCTTCAGATAAGTTTATAGCTGAGCATGGCCTTTCATATTATATTGAATATGATGTCAATGTATTATTCGATACAGGACATTCTGATGTGTTTTTGAAAAATTCCAAAAAATTGGGTATTCATGTTGATCAGGCTGATGCAGTTGTCCTAAGTCATGGTCATTGGGATCATGGAGATGGATTAAGGTACATTAGCAATAAAAAACTAATTTGCCATCCTGATGTTTTTCAAAAACGTTATCGAAAAGGAGGTAAAGAAAACATTGGACTGGAATTATCTTTTAATGAATTAAAAAGCAAATTTGATATTTTATATACCCGTTTACCTTTCGAAGTCTCAGAAAATATTATTTTTTTAGGTGAAGTTCCACGTTTAAATTCCTTCGAGTCAAAAACAACATCTTTTGCTTTGGAAAATAATACTGATGATTTTATTCCGGACGATTCTGGTTTGGTAATTAAGCTTGAGAAAGAAATTATTATTATCTCAGGATGCGCACATTCTGGTATTTGTAATATGATTGAATATTCTAAAAAAATAACGGGAATTCAAAAAATCAGAGCTGTAATCGGTGGATTTCATTTAAAATACAACGATCACCAAACACAGGAAACCATAAATTTTCTTAAAAAACAAGATATAAAAGATTTATATCCATCGCACTGCACTGAGTTACCTGCTTTATGTGCTTTTTACAATGAATTTAAAATAAAGCATTTAAAAGCGGGTATGATTTTAAATTTTTAAAAACACTAATTATGAAATAAGCAAAAGTAAAATAACCATTTACACACCAATTCAAATGATTATTTTACTTATGCGATTCCATGTGACCTTAAAAAAAATTAAAAAATAAACACATGAAAAAGACAACTAAAATTGGAATTGTAATTTGCGACCGATACCATACTTGTGGTGGAGGCAAATGTTTCAGGTCTATGAAAAACCGCGAAGGTGCTTTTAGTATCTACGATAAAGATGAAGAATTGGAAATTGTGGGTTATGCTACTTGCGGTGGTTGTCCCGGAGGGAACATTGAATATGTCCCTGAAGAAATGATTAAAAACGGGGTTGATGTAATACATTTCGCTACCGGGATGCTTGTTGGATATCCTCCATGTAATCGTATTGATTATTTTAAAAGATTCATTCAGGAGAAATATGGAATAAATGTGGTTGTTGGAACTCACCCAATTCCTGAAAAATATTATCAAACTCACATGAAATTAAAGACCTGGGAATCTAAAGTATGGCAGGAAATTATTGAACCAACATTATCGAATGAGGAAATAAGATTAGCCTATAATTAATCTGATATTTAAACAATTATGAAAGATCAGGGTTTTATTCAGGTTTACACTGGAAATGGTAAAGGAAAAATAACAGCAGCAATAGGTTTAGCCCTTAGAGCATACGGAGCAGGAAAGAGCATTTTTATCGGACAATTTATTAAAGGGAAGCATTATAGTGAACTGGAATCAATCAAAAAACACCTAAAAAAGATAGTAATACGACAATACGGACTGGATTGCTTTATTGTAAATGAACCCGAAGAAAAAGATTTCCTTGCTGCTCAACAAGGGCTTGCAGAAATGAAAAAGATTATTGAATCAGGAGAGTTTGATTTGGTAATTTTGGATGAACTAAATATTGCTCTCTATTATAAGTTAGTTGATATAAACAAAGTACTTGAAATTCTCAGAAAAAAACCTGTCCATGTTGAAATTGTTATAACCGGCCGTTATGCCGATGAAAGAATTATTGAAATCGCAGATCTGGTAACAGAAATGAAAGAAATAAAACACTATTTCAATGAAGGTATTCAGTCCAGAACTGGAATTGAAATGTAAAACTAAATACAGATTTTTGGTTTCGCAATCATTTGATATTATTGTGAGGGATATGAAAAATGCATTTGAACCATTCGCCATTTCCCGTTTCGTTTTTCTAAAACACCAGTCCAACGGGTGTTTTCCCAGTTTGCAGGTTGCCCATCCCACTCATTCATATCATTCAACATACAGTAAAACCATGCAACAGTAGCATCTTGTGATAGTGTAATTCTCAAATCCCATACTTCGCATTTAACTGCCTTGAATCGTGGATCGAGCCAAAATCGTTCTGCTTTTTTAAATTCTGTTATCCCTTTAACTACCGTTTTCTCAGGATGTACTTCCAGGTAATTTTCATCATTAGCTATAATGCTGTAAAGGAGGCTGGTGTCTTTATCTTTGGCCCAGGAAATTGAATTTTTTATTGTTTCTTCAACTATGGCTTCTTCAGATGTTCTGTCAATAAATTTAAGTTCAGTTTTGTCTTGACAGGAATAAAACACTCCGATTAAAATTAGAATTCTGATTAAATTTTTCATTTTAAATGTTGTTTAAAGTTTAATACCACAAGTTAAATATAAATTACATTTGTAAAAACAGATTTTTAAACTTTGACAGGATTTTTTTGTCTTATACAAGGGATTTTGAATAAAAATATTTTAAAATTAATAATTAAATTTAATGGCATTGAATAATAAAAAACTAATTCGAGGTTCAATAACAATTGTACTGATTGTTATAATATTGGGAATTATCGTATATCCAAAAATAAAACCAATGTTTAATTCTGATTTAAACACAGATATTGCTAATGCTAACAGAGGAAGTGCCGGAGGAAAACAAGTCCTTTTTGCCAGCGGTTATGTTATAAAGCCAACTAATATGAGTGAAATTATATATAGCACTGGTTCATTAATTCCGGATGAGGAAGTTGAACTGTCGTTCGAAACCTCGGGTAAAGTAGTAGGTATCTTTTTTAAAGAAGGAACAAGTGTTAAAAAGGGAGAATTGCTCGCCAAAATTAATGACAGGCCTTTACAGGCTCAGTTATTAAAACTTCAGGCTCAGCTAAAATTATCACAGGAACGAGAATTTAGACAAAGACAACTTCTTGAACGCGACGCCATAAGCCGTGAAAGCTACGATCAGGTGGCAACGGAGCTTCAATCCCTTGAAGCCGATATACTATTGGTTGAAGCTCGTATTTCTGAAACTGAATTAAGAGCACCTTTCGACGGTGTTGTGGGTTTACGTTTAATAAGCGAAGGTGCTTTTGCCAATACACAAACTAAAATTGTACGATTGGTAAAAACAAGTCCATTGAAAATAGAGTTTTCTATCCCCGAGCGTTATTCCGGAGAAATTGCCCCCGGATTTCCAATAACATTTACGTTAGATGGTGCGCAGAATGAATATAAGGCAGATGTTTATGCCGTTGATCCAAAAGTAGATATTAATACACGAACAATTGCTGTTCGTGCGTTGTACCCAAATACAAGAAATGAATTAAAACCAGGTCGTTTTACAAGTGTTAAAGCACGTTTGTCGCAAATTGAAAATACAATTGCGGTTCCAACGCAGGCTATTATTCCCGAGATGGAAGGAGAAAAAGTTTTTATTTTTAAAAACGGGAAAGCTCAAGAGGTAAAAGTAAATTTAGGCCTTCGTACTGAATCTCTGGTTCAGGTTCGTGAAGGATTAAAATTTGGAGATACTTTACTAACTACAGCCATTTTACAATTACGTCAAAATATTCCTGTTCAGCTCGACACACTTATTACAAATGATCCTAAATAGACAAATATTATGAGTTTATCATCAATAAGTATTAAACGGCCTGTTTTAGCTACCGTATTTTCTTTGGTAATTCTATTATTTGGCATAATAGGGATGACATATTTAGGAGTAAGAGAGTTTCCAAGTGTTGATCCTCCAATTATTTCGGTTAGTACTTCGTATCCTGGAGCAAATTCCGATGTAATTGAAACTCAAATTACAGAACCATTAGAGCAATCGATTAATGGAATTCCTGGTATACGTACATTAACCAGTCAAAGCAGCCAGGGTTCAAGTAGAATTACTGTCGAATTTGAGCTTTCGGTTAATATGGAAACAGCTGCCAATGATGTTCGTGATAAGGTTTCACAGGCACAAAGAAGATTACCCCGCGATTGTGATCCTCCAACGGTTTCAAAAGCCGATGCCGATGCAAGCCCAATTATGATGATTGCGGTTAAAAGTCCACAAAGGTCCTTACTTGAACTATCTGAAATTGCCGATTTAACATTTAAAGAGCAATTACAAACCATATCAGGTGTAAGTGGTGTTTTAATTTGGGGTGAGAAAAGATTTGCCATGCGAATATGGCTCGATCCTGCAAAATTAGCTGGTTATCAAATGACACCTCTTGATGTACGAAATGCAATATTACGAGAAAATGTTGAATTACCCGCAGGTAGCATTGAAGGGACCAATACAGAACTTACGATAAGAGCTTTGGGATTGATGACTACACCTCAGGAGTTTAATAGCCTTATCTTGAGACAAACAGGAGATCAGGTTGTTAGAGTAAAAGATATTGGCAGAGCGGAATTAGGTCCTGAAGACTTAAAGGGAATAATGAAAATGAATGGAGTTCCTATGGTTGCAACCGCAATTGTTCCACAACCAGGAGCAAATCACATCGAAATCGTTGATGAAATTTATAAAAGATTGGATTATATAAAGAAAGATCTTCCGGATGATGTTAAATTTGAAGTGGGTTTCGATAGTACAAGTTATATCCGTTCTTCAATAAAGGAAGTAAAAAGCACTATTTATCTGGCATTTTTTCTTGTTGTAATTATCATATTTGCTTTTTTACGCGACTGGCGAACAACAATTATTCCTATCCTGGTTATTCCGGTTTCCTTAATAGGGTCCTTCTTTATTATGTATTTATCCGGATTTACAATTAATGTTTTAACCTTATTGGCTATTGTGCTTTCCATTGGACTGGTGGTTGATGATGCCATTGTAATGATGGAAAATATTTATGTAAAGATTGAGCAGGGAATGACTCCTTTTGAAGCTGGCATGAGCGGTTCTAATGAAATCTTTTTTGCAATTATCTCCACAACAATTACTCTGGTTGCTGTTTTTATCCCGATTGTTTTTCTTCAGGGAATGACAGGAAGATTATTCAGAGAATTTAGCATTGTAATTGCCGGAGCAGTTGCCATTTCCTCATTTGTAGCTTTGACATTAACACCAATGTTATCTACAAAACTTTTAAAAACAAGACATAAGAGAAGTAGGGCATATAATTATACAGAAAAATTCTTTATAGCTTTAAACGAAGCGTATAAAAATTCTCTGGATAAATTCCTCAATAAAAAATATATTTCGATAGTAATTCTTGCTATTGCTTCTATATTGATATTTACTTTATGGAAAACGATCCCTGCAGAAATGGCTCCTCTCGAAGACCGATCTCAGCTTAGTCTTAATATTACAGCACAAGAGGGAGCTACTTACGAATATAATTTAAAATATCTTGAGGAAGTTACTGATATGATTGAAAACACAATCCCTGAAACAGATAACGTAATAGGGATGGTATGGGGTGGTGGTAGAGTCTTTGTACGGATTGCACTTAACGAACCGAAAGAAAGAAAAAAATCTCAACAGGAAATCGCAAATCAACTATCAGGGGAATTACGAAAGATGACACAAGCTCGTGCAAGTGTAATTCAACAATCAACTTTTGGTGGTAGAAGAGCGGGATTACCAATTCAGTATGTGCTTCAGGCGCCAACAATAGATAAACTAAGAGAAATTCTACCGGAATTTATGGCAGAGGTTAACGATAATCCAACTTTTGTAATGGCTGATGTTAACCTGAGATTTACTAAACCTGAACTGCAAATTGTTATTAACAGGGATAAAGCAAATCTTTTGGGAGTATCTACACAGAACATTGGTCAGACATTACAATTGGCTCTTAGTGGTCAACGGTTTGGATATTTTATAATGAATGGGAAACAATATCAGATTCTGGGAGAATTAGCCAGGGAAGATCGTAATAAACCGTTGGATCTTAAATCCTTGTATGTAAGAAATGATAAGGGACATATGTTGCAGCTCGATAATTTTGTTACTCTACAGGAATCAACTGCACCGCCTCAGTTATATCGTTATAACCGATTTGTGGCAGCAACAATTTATTCAGGTCTGGCCGACGGAAAAACAATAAGTCAGGGAATTGAAGAAATGGATAAAATTGCAGCCAAAGTACTTGATGATTCTTTTAGAACGGCTCTAGCAGGAGACTCTAAAGATTTTATGGAAAGTTCATCCAGTTTGATGTTTGCATTTCTTCTGGCAATTGTACTTATATTTTTAGTGCTTTCTGCCCAGTTCGAAAGTTTTAAGGATCCGATCATTGTCATGATGTCGGTTCCATTAGCTCTTACAGGAGCCTTGTTGTTTATGTGGTATTTCAATGTTACGATGAACATCTTCAGCCAGATAGGATTGATCATGTTAATTGGGCTTGTTACAAAAAATGGAATATTGATTGTGGAATTTGCCAATCAAAGAAAAGAAGCAGGAATGAATAAATATGAAGCAATTCGTTATGCATCGGCTGCAAGATTCCGGCCTATCCTGATGACAAGTTTATCGACAATACTTGGAGTTCTTCCACTCGCATTGGGTTGGGGCGAAGGAGCACAAAGTCGCGTTGCAATGGGGATTGCTGTGGTTGGAGGGTTAACCCTTTCCACATTACTTACATTGTATGTAGTGCCTGCTATTTATATTTTTATTTCAAGTGAATCAAAAAAAATTAAAAATGAATCAAATAATCCTGTCAAAGGTGAAATCATTACATAGAGTTATACGTATTGTTTTTCTGGCGCTTTTCTTTTTTATCGTAAATGAGGTAGTTGCTCAGGAAGTTTATGATCTGACCCGTTGTATACAAACAGGTTTGGAACGAAATTTTTCGTTGCAGGTTGTTCGCAATTATGAAGAAATTGCAAAAAATGATTATACCAAAGGAAATGCTGGAATGCTTCCAACCATCAGCTTAACAAGCAGATATGGCGGAACGGTAAATTCTTCAAAACAAGACTATGTTGATGAAGTAGTTAACTCGAGTGGAGTACTTAACACTTATGGTTCGGCTGCTGTAAACCTTGGAATGGATATCTTCAGGGGATTTCAGGTGAAAAATACGTATCAAAAACTCGGTAATCAATTTGAATTGGGTGGTCTTAGTACACAAATGTCTATTGAGAATCTGGTTGCTCAAATAGTTTCAGAATATAACTATTATATTCAACAACTTACTTTATATAAAAACCTGGCTTATGCAGTTTCTTTATCAAGAGAACGACTTCGAATTGATGAGGAACGATACTTGCTTGGGAGTGCTTCAAAAGTGGAGTTTTTGCAATCAATGGTTTATCTTAATGCAGACAGTTCCAGATATTCACGCCAGAAAGAGATTCTTCACAACTCACAGGTAAAACTCAATGAACTAATGGCTTCTGAAAATTTGGGTCAGAAACTTATTCTTAAAGATAGTTTAATTAAAATCAGAGAAGATCTTTTATATGATGATCTTCTGGAAAATACGCTTGATTATAATACAGGGTTAAAGATTGCTGCAAAAAATCAAATCATTTCAGAATTAGACTATAAAATTATTAAATCACGCTCTTATCCTTACCTGACAATGTCTACAGGTTATGGATATAATTATAATAAGTATGGTACAGGAACGCTACTTAATCAGGATGTACATGGTTTAAACTACGGGTTTACTCTTGGATTTGACATTTTCGATGGGTTTAACCGAAGCCGTGAAAAAAACAATGCTCTTATTGTTATTGAAAATAAGAAAATTCAATACAATGAAATTGAACAGGAAGTAACTGCTGACCTCCTAACCATATACTATGCGTATGAAAATAATCTTCGCTTACTTAGGTTAGAAGAGCAAAATCTGGAAGTGGCCCGCGAAAATCTGGAAATTGCTCTCGAAAGATATAAGTTAGGGAGTTTGTCGGGCATTGAACTTCGGGAAGTTCAAAAAAGTTTACTCGATGCCGAAGAACGATTGATATTGGTTAAATATCAAACAAAACTAGCTGAAATTTCATTGTTACAAATTTCGGGTAGAATAATGGAATATATATAAGAATCTGTGATGCGTATGGAATAAACTATATATTATATAATTAGGGCTAGAAAGAGGAGAGCACTCATTTAGGGGATATTCCATAATATTGATTCTGTAAAAATTTAAATATAAGTGAGGGTTCGAATTGCTGAACAAAAATTCAGGTCTGGTGACTTAAACTCATTTAATTATCGAGATAAACAGTTAAATTAGTTGAATTCAGCATTAAATCAATCATAATGAAATCTGATAAATACAACAAAATATTTAAACATAATAAGGATTGGGTTGCGAATAGGATTCAAAAAGATAAAGACCTTTTTGAAAAACTTAATGAAGATCAAAATCCCGATTTTTTATATATTGGTTGTTCAGATAGCAGAGTACCTGCTAATATAATTACAGGTCTTGATATTGGTGATTTGTTTGTTCATCGAAATATTGCAAATCTTGTAACAAATAATGATTTAAATGTTATGTCAGTAATTCAATATGCTGTGGACTTTTTAAAAGTAAAACATATTGTTGTTTGTGGACATTACGGTTGCGGTGGTATACATGCGGCTTTACAACAGGATTCTTTTGGCTTGCTCGACAACTGGTTGAGAAATATACGGGATGTTTACCGGATTCATTTTAACGAATTAGAAGAATTTACCGATCAGGATAAAAAACTAAGACGACTCACAGAACTTAATGTTGTTGAGCAATGCATAAATGTTATTAAAACATCGTATGTACAAAAGAGTTACATTAAGAATGGCTTTCCTACAGTGCATGGGTGGATTTATGATTTAAAGAACGGTGAGCTTATCGATATGAATATTGATTTCAAAAAAACATTAAAAAAAGTACAATTGGTTTATAATCTTAAATAAACATATTTTTCAAAACATTTTTCTAATTTGAATTTTCCTTTTTATATAAGAAACCCTTTCTTTTCGAACAATTATCGATTATCAATTAAATCAAAAGAATAAAAGACATTAATATCCTAAATGTCAGGAATTCAGCACATAATATTGTTAATTTAGAATAATTTTAAATAGCCGGCTACTTTGATTAACCACCCTTAATTTTTTAAAATTTCGTCTTATTGAATATCAATAAGGGTGTAAATGAGGAGTTTAATTTTGCTTGTTAATTTAAAAAAGAATTTACTATTTGCAGTCCTTTTAAACTAATTTATTAACCTAAACTATTAAAATTATGACAAGATTTCTACAAAAATTAGCTTTTGTTTTTATTATGATTGGATTATTTTCCGGGACTGTTTTTTCTCAGAAAAATATCAAAAGTCAAATCACGGATGACAATGGTTCTCCAAAATTTATTCAGCTTGAAAATGCTGTAGAGTTTAATTCAAAGTCAAGCGAGTTGCTAACAGAAATGTTAAATCTGAAACAAGATGAAACGTATGTACTTAATCGTTCAGAAAAAGACAAACTTGGACAGTCTCATTACAGATACCAACAATATTATTATGGGGTAAAGGTGGAGCATGGAAATTATATTGTTCACACAAAAGGAACAAAAGCCACCTCGTTAAATGGCGATTATAAGGAAATATCAGAAAATTTCAATATCATACCTTCATTAACCGAACCACAAGCCTTAACTAAAGCTTTAGCATTTGTTGGTGCTAATGAATACATGTGGGAAAGTTCAGCAAATGAAGAGTTCGCAAAACAAACCGAACCTGCTAAAACTTTTTATCCTAAAGGAGAACTTGTTATCGTAGAAAACAATCTTTCTGAAAGCAAATCAGTGCGATCGCAATTAAATTTAGCTTATAAATTTAATATTTATGCAGCAGAGCCTGTTAGCAGAGCATATATCTATGTAAATGCTGTTACCGGTGAAGTTGTAATGAAAGATGATATTATTAAAACTGTAGCAGCATCAGGCCCTGCTGATACTCGTTATAGCGGTACAAAAACAATAAATACAGACAGTTATAATGGATCATACAGACTTCGTGATTATACACGTGGTGAAGGTATTATTATTTGGGACATGAACGAAGGTACAAACTATTCAGCAGCAGTAGACTTTACTGATCTTAACAATACCTGGTCAGCAGCTGAGTTTGACAACGAAAATAAAGATAATATCGCCATGGAAGCATCCTGGGCCTTCTCTAACATATATGATTATTGGTTGAATGTACACGGAAGAAACAGTTTTAATGATCTTGGTGGCTTAATGAATGTTTATGTACATTATAGTGTTGCTTATGATAATGCTTACTGGAATGGATCAGTTTTTACATTTGGTGATGGTAGCGATACATATTTTGACGCATTAGCTTCTCTGGATGTTTCAGCACATGAGCATGGCCACGGTGTGTGTTCATATACTTCTAATTTAACATATTCATATGAGTCAGGTGCGTTAAATGAAGCATTCTCAGATATTTGGGGAGCATGTTTAGAAGCTTACGCAGCTCCTGAAAAAATGGTATGGGTAATGGGCGATGACATTGAAAGACGAGATGGACACATTGGATTAAGAATTTTATCAGATCCTAATGCTGAAGGATTACCAGATACTTATCTTGGTGATTATTGGTATACTAAAGGAACAGATAATGGTGGTGTACACTACAATAATGGACCGTTTTGTTTTTGGTTCTATTTAATATCAGAAGGAGGATCAGGAGTTAATGACAATGGAGATGCTTATTCTGTTAGTGGTATTGGAATACAAAAAGCTGAACAAATTGCTTTTAGAACCGAAAGTGTTTACATGACATCAAGTTCTAATTATGCAGCAGCTCGTACCTTAACAATTCAGTCTGCTATCGATTTATATGGAGCAGGATCTAACGAAGTTATTCAGGTTACAAATGCAATGTATGCAATTGGTGTTGGTGATCCATATGATGGTGGAGTTGTTACAGATACTGAAGCTCCTACTGCACCTGCAAATCTTACTGCCAGCAATGTAACTACTTCATCAGTTGATTTAAACTGGACTGCTTCAACAGATAACATAGGAGTAACTGGTTATGATGTGTATAAGAATGGTACATATTTGGCAACTACAACAAACACAAATTATTCTGTAGTAGGATTAAGTGCAGCAACTACATATAGTTTTTATGCAAAAGCAAAAGATGCAGCAGGAAATATTTCAGCAGCAAGTAATACAGTTAATGTAACTACGAATGAAGTTATAATTGGCGATGATTTACCAATGGTAAGTACAATTAGCCTTACTGTTATTCGATCAGGCAGAAAATATTATGGCAGATCAACCATAAATGTTAGCTCAAATGGAACACCTGTTAGTAATGCTTTTGTTGAACTTACATGGTCAGGATCTTATAGTGGAACTAGCAGTGGCTACACAGATGCAGCTGGAAATCTTGTAACTCAGGTTACGGTTACCGGAACAAGTTTAACGGTTACAATTAATGATATTACTGCAACAGGTTATTATTGGGATATGGCAGCAAGTGAAGTTACAGAATCATATTCTGCATTTGCTGAAATACTTGCCATTGAAGTTGCAACTTATCCAAATCCATGTGCTTCGGAAATAAACTTTATTATTGAACAAGATCATGTTTCAAATGCATTAATTACAATCTTTGACCTTACAGGTAAGCAAGTGATAAATAAAGAAGTGGAAATTATTCAAGGATTTAATACCATTCAGATGGATGTTGAGTCTTTAGATAAAGGCATGTATATTTATCGTATTTCTACTGATGATGGAATAAGCGAAGGTAAGATTATTAAAAAGTAGTAAGAAGAATTGATAATAAATGTCAATTGCGGCAGATTGACAAGGTTTAATTAAATTTAAAAACCAGCGAGATCAACCTTGCTGGTTTTTTATTTAAACGTAGAAATACCTTGTCTTCTATAACTATGCTGTTTTCAAAGAGACTTATACAAAGATAATTACACTTGTTGTTCAATTATAACAGACCTATTTTATAACATTGATTCTTTAATATATTATAAATACATTTGATTTTTTATGTGTTATGGTTCGATTAATAGCGCTCATAGTTTCTATTCTTTTACAACTTGTTGCAGTTGTAATTGCACTGCGACTTACTAAAATTACTAAGTATAAGATTTCCTGGATTTTAATTTCGTTGGGATTTGTTTTTATGGCTGTACGAAGGTTAATAGACCTTTTTCAGTTTATACAAAATAAACCTATTGATGATTTAAATTTACTAAACGATTGGATTGCAGTAATTATATCAGTATTAATATCTCTTGGAGTAATCATAATTCCTGAGATATTTAATTATATTAAAAAAGAGGAAGATGCCAGAAAAATTGCTGAAAGGAGGGAACTTAGTGCTATTCTCCGAACAGAAGAAAATGAACGCAAACGTTTTGCCAACGATTTACATGATGGTTTAGGACCTCTACTTTCAACCATAAAAATGTCGTTAAGTGCTCTGGTAAAATCAGAAAATGAAAAATCAAAACTTGAGATTATCAAAAACGCTGAAAAACTTACAGAGGAAGCCATTATTAGCATAAAAGAAATTTCAACGAATCTTAGTCCGCATATTCTTAACAATTTTGGATTAACAAGTGCAATTAAAAATTTTACAGATAAGATTAGTGATACAAAAATAATAAGCATAGATTTTCAGTCTAACATATTCAATGAAAGATTTGAAAATGATGTTGAAGTAATTATTTATAGGAGTGTTTGTGAACTGGTTAATAATACATTGAAACACGCTCAGGCATCAACAATTAGAATTAATTTAAATTATAATTTTAATAAAAGCATTATTGATATTTTATATGATGACGATGGAATAGGATGCGATATCGATAATGTTTTAAACGGGAAAACAGAAGGAATGGGGTTGCAAAATCTGCATTCTCGTATTTCTTCCATAAACGGATACCTTGAGATTGAAAGTGATAGAGGAAAAGGGTTTCATGCGTATATAAGTATAAAGATAAAGGATAATGAAAAAACATAGAATTATTCTGGTTGATGACCATAAGTTATTTCGTGATGGTCTAAAGCTGTTACTTAATAATTCAGAAAAAACCGAGGTAGTTGCAGAAGCGTCTAATGGTTTAGAGTTTTTAGGAGTCATAGAAAATACGAAAGATGCCATCGTTTTTATGGATATCCAAATGCCCGTAATGAATGGAATAGAAGCCACCAAGCAAGCTATAGCAAAATTCCCTGAACTTAGTATCATTGCTTTAACCATGTTTGACGATAATGAATATTATTATCAAATGATTGAAGCCGGGGTAAAGGGATTTCTTTTAAAAAACTCAGATTTTGAGGATGTTTTAGGGGCAATTGACTTAGTTGCGCAAGGAGAAAATTGTTTCTCAAAAGAGTTATTATATCACATTGTGCGTAATATTTCTCAAACAAAAAAGAATAATCACATCGACCCAAATCTCTCTGAACGTGAAATTGAAATTCTCCATTTAATATGTGAAGGGCTTTCAAATCAGGAAATTGCCGATAAGCTCTTTATTAGCAAACGAACTGTTGATAAACACAGAGCAAATATCCTTGAAAAAACAGGAACGAATAATACTGCCAGTCTTGTTATGTACTCTATTAAACAAGGAATAATTGTAATTTAAAGAAAAATTTAGCATGGTTTAAGCTTGAGTTTAAGTGAATAAAAACCTGTTTTTCTAAGGTAAAAATTCATCAAAATTTAATCTGAAGATTAATATTTAAGGACTATCGTACGTATATATACTTACTGTAATATAAGAGTTTATGCTGTTTTATAAAAGTTTTTAATGTTTTAACTTGACTGCAGAAGGAAATATGATAAATGGTTGAAAAATGAATTCCCATTTATAAATATTAATTTAAAACGGGATAAAAAGAAAACAGTGATGGCAAATACTTTAAGTCTTAAAATAGATGGTATTAATATAACCGTTGAACAAGGTTCTAGTATTTTGGATGCTGCAAGAAAACACAATATCCATATACCAACATTATGTTATCATGAGGATTTAGGTTTATCTGGAAGCTGTAGCGTTTGTGTTGTTGAGCAAAAAGGGAAAAAAAGCCTTGTCCCTGCATGTTCAACATTTGCTTCTGAAGGGATGGAGATTTATACAAATACACATAAAGTAAGAAATACACGCAGAAATAGATTTGAATTATTATTATCTGAGCATGATACAGATGATCCCTTGTGTTACAAAATTTCTGTTCTGAATTACAGACATTTGTTAATGAAAGTATAATAATTAAAAAATTTGATCCCTTTTAAAAATACTCACTAAAAACAATTTAATAAAAGAAAAGAGCTACACAAGTTAATTGGTAGCTCTTTTAAAATTAGTATTAATGTTCATTTATTTATTCTTTGGAGGTAAATAATTTAGGTGTAAATGCTAATTGAACATATGTAAAATATTGCAAGTTGGATGCATTCCCATCAATACCCTGAATAACCTTCATACTCTCAGACGCATTATAAAAAGATACCCCAATTCGCAATTCCACTGGAAGTTCAGATTTATATTTATACATAATATCTAATTCATTGCCCAGTGATTTCTTTAGATTAGCTGCGGAATTGGCAGGATCAGGAATATTTTTTTGAGTAGAAAAATGATGAATCACTAAGCTAAAACTGTTTTTTGAGTTTAAAACCAGATTTGCTTTAGCAAAAAGATCTATGATACCTGCATCTGTGGTGCTTTTCGACAAATCAGTAAACAAATCCATTTCACCCAAAAATCGATGTCTTCCTCCATACAAAACATCAAACGACTGATCTTTAACTGTTGTGCTCGATGGATCATTGCCGCTAATAACATCTATTCCTGGGCCTAAGTTAAACTTATCTGAGAATTTATATAATCCGTTAAAAGAGAACAAATAAGCATTTATCGTTTGACTTTTTTTATTTGTTCCAGATTGATGAAAAAAGGATCCTTCGATTTCAAATTTGTTAGTTTTCATTTTAAAATAGGGTCCATAGGTAGCAGTTACATATATCGTTTCACTACCTTCTTCTTTTTGGTAACCATTAAGTATACTAGTAAAAGTAATAACTGAACTTTGACCTAACTTTTTACTCAAATACAGAAAATCTAAAAACTTCATTTTATCTGGAGTATATTCATTACCCACACTGTTTTCTGCATCATTATTTAATGATAATCCTAAATCAGCTCTAAAATTTTTGTTGTCATATTTTAACAGGAGTCCATCATAAGTTAAGCCTGATTGTCCCCAATTTCTGGCGGCTAATAATCGTTGATCATCATAAACCCATTCTTGTCGTCCAATTTGAATTGATGAATACAAACCCAGCTTTAATTGTAACCAGGCTTCAAACAATTCGAGGCTTGCATTATCTCCTTTAACAGAAGTTGAATTGAAAAGAGTTTCATCTCCCCAAACCCTTACATCTTGTCCGGTTATTTTTAAACTATATTTTTCATGCTCATAAAATAAACCCAACCGGGTTCTTTGCGAAATAAAATAAGCCGTGTTATCTTCTTCATCAAACAATGATTTATACCCATGACGTATTTCTCCGCGAGGTCTGATCTCTGAGTTAACTGTTAGTTGTGCTTTTAATGATATGAACATTACAGCAACCAGTAAAGTTGTTATTCCAAGTTTTTTCATTTTACTTAATTCTGATTTGATAAATAATTAACTATATGTCCCTTTTATATAAGCTTTTGTTATTTGATTTTGTGGATTTTCGAAAATCTGCTCAGCAGTTCCATGTTCAACAATCTCACCCAAATACATAAATATTACATAATCGGCAACTCTTCGAGCCTGACGTAAGATATGTGTTACCATTACTATCGTATATCTTTGTTTAAGCTTTAAAAACAACTCTTCAATCTCGCGACTTGAAACCGGATCAAGAGCAGAGGTTGGTTCGTCGGCTAAAATAATATCAGGGTCGACTGATAATCCCCGAGCCAGACAAAGTCTTTGTTGCTGACCTATAGAAAGTGCTGAGGCAGGATCTTTTAATCTGTCTTTTACTTCTTCCCAAAGGCTAACCTGCCTTAAATAATATTCAACTCGTTTACTTAAATACCTTTTCTTTCTCCTTCCGCTAATTCTCAATCCGTATGTGATGTTATCGTAAATGCTCATGGGCAAAGGATAAGGACTCTGTGCCAACAATCCCATTTTTTTTCTTAATTCAGTAATTTCTATTTTTGGATTAAGAATATCTATTCCTCCATTAAAAATTTTACCTTGTGTTTTAACTTCAGGATATAAATCCGTGAGACGATTTAAGCTTTTTAATAAAGTAGTTTTACCACATCCGGAAGGCCCGAGAATAACAGTTAGTTTTTTTTCCGGAATTTTAACATTGATGTCTTTTAAAATATGCTTATTACCAATGTGCAGGTTTAGGCCTTCAATATTTATGATTGATCCATTTATCATGATTTAACTATTTAATTCTGTTTTTTTGATATTTCATTGAAAAAGCACGTGATGA
Organism: Bacteroidales bacterium; assembly: GCA_003446015.1. GTDB lineage: Bacteria > Bacteroidota > Bacteroidia > Bacteroidales > UBA12077 > UBA12077. Next base: position 24,328 of record DMBU01000063.1, read on the forward strand.
TATGCTTATAATTAAAACAATCACCGTTAAAACTACAGCTGATGCGTATGCTCTGTTTTGTACTTCCGGTATTGGAGATCCCAATTGAAAAAATACTGATAGAGGTAAAGTAGCCGTTGGTTGTGATAGTGATGTTGGAATATAATCGGTATATCCGGCAGTAAAAAGAACCGCTGCTGCATCTCCAATAGCTCTGCCAAAAGCAAGTAATATTGCAGTAATCAAACCGGGGATACATTGTCTGAGAATTACTCTGAATGATGTTTCTGATCTTGTTGAGCCTAACGAAAAAGATGCTTCTATAAGTCCTCGTGGCACTGTTTTTAATACCTCATCCATAGAGCGAACCATAATTGGAATGATAAATAAGGTAACTGTTAAAATACCGGCTAATAATGAAGTACGTAAACCCAGGAATACCATCAGCGCAAATCCGAATGCACCGTAAACGATCGAAGGAATACCCCATAAAATATCTAAGAATAACCTGATAATATTAACAACTAATTTCTCTTTCATTTTATGAATATTCATGTAAAGGGCCAGAGGCAAACTAACAACTAATGCAAGAAATGTAGCTCCTCCCGATAAATAGAGCGATCCAATAATTGCATTTAAAATACCTCCTTCTTTACCAAAGTAATAACCTCCTTTTGGGGTTTGAGTAATCATCTCCCAGGATAAAGAAGGGACTCCTTTAATAAGTATACTTATAATTATGGCCAATAAAGCTACTATGATGATAGTAGTTGATATAATCATTAATACTCGAAAAATTAATTCTTCAAGTTTTTTAAAAAATTTGCGATTCAAGTTAAATTTTCTTTTCATAATGCATGATTATATAACGTGATCCCATATTGAAAAAAGTAACCACAACAAAAAGTATTAATGCGGCAAACATTAGCGCTGAATCATATAATGGGATCGAAAGCATTTCTCCATAATTGTTTGCAATTAAAGCAGGTAAAGGATATCCGGCCTGAAAAATTCCTGAGGGTATCTGAACGACATTTCCTACAACCATTAAAACGGCAATTGTTTCACCAAAAGCACGTGAAACCCCTAATCCAAATGATGAAATAATACCGGGGTATGCTTTTCGTGTTAATACTTTTTTTATCGTTTCCCACTTGGTTGCTCCTAATGAGAGTGAGGCTTCTGATAACTCAATAGGGATAGTTTTGTAAACTTCAATTAATATATTGAGAACAAATGGAATAATCATAACAGCTAATACGATAGCTCCTGTTAATATACTATATCCCGAAGAACTTACATTAAACCATCCGGCTACTTTTGAAACAAATGGAACTATAATTATTATTCCCCAAACGCCATAAATTACCGAAGGAATCCCTGCAAGAATGTCTATTACGGGTTGCATAATTTTTAATACAAATCTCTTTGCATATTGTGTTAGATAAATGGCTGTTAATAAACAAACCGGAGCAGCAATAGCAATTGAAATAAATGTTACCCATAATGAACTGATTATAAAAGGGAAAAATCCAAATTTCCCCGATAAGGGTTTCCATTCGCTAGAAAAAATTAATTCCATAAGTGAATGTTCGCCAAAAAGCAATGAAGATTTTAGAAGTAAACCAATTAATAAAATAAAAGGCATTGCTAAGATCAGCAAATAACAGCATTTCATCCAAAATGCACTTAGATTTTCCCGTAAGGTTCTTCTTACTTTAAAATTGAGTATAGAAAACGATCTCATTAAGGTAAAACTTAAATTAGATGATTAAAATCCAAAAACGGCGAATGTCGGAACCCTTAGTTACTAATCTTTGACATTCGCCGAAACTCTATGGAACAAGAGTCAATAATTATCTTGTTTTTATTCGGATAATTTTGAAAGTTCTGCTGCTAATTTTTCTTCTGGTAACTGAACATATCCTCCTTCTTTAACATATACCTGTCCTTCAGTAATTACCCATTTTAGAAATTTGATAACCGCTTTATTTTCAGGTTTCCCTTTAGCCACAAAATATAACTCTCTGGCGGGAGGCGAAGGGTATTTCCCGTCTTTTATTGCCTCCATAATATCATCCAGAGAATCATAAAATAATTCATCCTTATCTATTGCCCCATCTTCGTTCAAGTCTATAGGAATAACTTCAAGATTTTGATGTTTTAGTCGGGTGGCGATATCATAGATATAAATTACATTATTGTATCCAATACCGTACAAATCATTTTTTACAACATCGGCCATTCCTGGATCACCAAATATTCCTATCCCCATAAGACTCTCTTGATTTTTACCAAGATATTGACCCCACATTTGAGCTGCTCCACACGCATCGGAACGTGTGAAGATGTTAATTTTTTGATTATCCATTGTTTTGTTTGCAAGTAATTCTCCCCAAGTGGTTATTTCTTTGGTAATAAACAGTTTAATAAACTCTTCACGAGTAATACCTCTTTTTTTAACTAAATCTAATACTGGAGAATTTGCATTTATAGTAGGAAGAACAGCATCTTTGGTAGCTGCGATCCACCACACGCCTTTGGCTTTTTCAACATCAGAAATTTCTCGTGAAAACATGCCCAGGTCAACAATGCCTGATAGGGCATCTGTCATCCCTTTTCCGGCACCTCCTGCTGAAATATCAATTCGCACGTTGGGATATATCTTGCGAAATTCTTCAGCCCAACGGGCAGTCATCGGATAAAGTGCAAAAGCACCTGAAATAGAAATGGTCCCTTTTAGTTCTTCTTTTGAATCTTTAGATTTAGAGCCAGATTCAATATTTGTTTTGCTATTATTACAGGCAAATAGAGTAACAATGCAAACGATTACAGCCAAGAATTTAATTTTTTGCATACAAGTTGTTTTAATTTGACAATTCAAAATTAGCTTTTTAAAAAGTCAGACTAAACAGCTTAAAGCACTAAAATTCAATAAGATATTATGCGTAAGTATTTATGCTTAGGGAAATAAAAAAAGGCTCTCATTTTTATGAGAGCCTTTTTTTATTAATACGAATAAAGTTTATAGTTTTTCAACAGCCATTATGGGTTGATTTTTAATAATCATAGTAGCATCATCAACCAAAATTTTAACAATTTTACATTTAAAAGGAGCCTCAATTTCATTGAAAAGCTTCATGGCTTCTAAAATACAAATTGGGTCACCTTCATTAACAATTGTTCCCTCTTCAACAAACGGTGGTTTGTCTGCAGAAGGACAACGATAAAATGTGCCTGCCATTACAGCGTTTATGGTTTCTTTGTATTCCTGAGTATCTTTTTCAGCTGGTTTTTCTGCAACTTCCTTTTCTCTTACTTCGTCATGAATTTCAGAATGTGCAGACTCAACAATCGTTTCTGAAAGCACATGTCCTTTTGCACTACCATTTCCTGAACGCATAGATAAATTAAAATCTCCTTTTCGGATTATCAATTCGCTTAACCGCATTTTAGTAGCTTTTTCAAGAATGGTATTCATTCCATCATAATCATCACGATGTAACATTGGATTTGCTGTTCCTGATACTTCTGAAGTTACCAATGCTTTCTTTTCAGTTTCAGGGACTTTTACAAATTGTTCTGTTTCAATATCAGCAGGAGTTTTGGGTCGTTTTTCTTCTGGTAATGCTCTCCATTTAAAATATTCCATCGAAACTTCAGGAAACAGGCAATACGATAAAATATCCTCTTCGTTTGTAATTAATTCAGGATTAGCTACATTCTTAGTTGCATTTGGTAGTATGGGTTTAAGATCATCAGCAGGACGGTGATCAATAGGTTTTTCTTTACCTAAAATTTGTTTTATAAACTTAGGATCAATAGGAGCTGGCGGACGACCATACATTCCTTTCACATAGTTCTTAACTTCCTGAGGAACAACTTTGTAACGCTCACCGGTTAATACATTCATTACTGCTTGTGTTCCTACAATCTGACTTGTTGGCGTTACCAATGGAGGATAACCTAAATCTTT
>DMBU01000119.1 GCA_003446015.1 Bacteroidales bacterium
GGGGCAATAGAAGAAAATCAATAAGTTCATTATGCATAAAAGCGGACATACATATTAATTTATTTTTTGACTCTAATTAAAATTCTATTTACACTATATTTGTGCCCTAAAAAATATTTTTTGATGATAAAACCTCACTTTTCTTTAAACCGGAGATTGAAAAGATACTTTGCTGAAATGACGTTAATAATATTGAGTGTATTATTAGCATTTATATTAAATGAATTAAGAAATAATCATATTGAAAATAAAAATTTGATTACTAGTTTAGAATTTATCAAAGAAGAAGTATCTCAGAATCAACTTTATATTAATGAGATCATTAATGTTCATAAAAAAGTAATTGAAAATATTGATTCACTTCTTATAAATGAAAAATTTCACGACACATTTTCACCTGAATATGGCTTTTCATATTTTAACATTTATAAAAAGAGTTTTTTTAATCAGTTATTAAGCAATGATGCATGGAATATAGCTAATAACAACAACGTTTTTGACAAAATGAATATTCGTGAAGTTGTTATTTTGTCGAGTGCTTACGAACAACAACAGCATGTAATGCGCGCAGCCTGGGATATTAATGATTTTTTGCTTAGCGAAGCTATATTTGATGAAGAAAGGACGGAAACAAATTGTAAAATATTGAGGAATAAATTTAAAACACTTTTAGGATTAGAAATCAGGATCTGTTACAATTATGAAGAGGCAATAAAAACACTATCAAAATTAACAGATTAAGCTTAGGGGACTAAAATCAAAAAAGTCCATACTAAAAAGCATGGACTAATTCTTAAAAATCTAATTATCTAAATCTAAAACAAACCTGTTATATTTCCATTTTCATCAATATCTATTTTTTCTGCAGAAGGTTTAGTTGGTAACCCCGGCATACGCATAATGGTACCTGCAATAGGAACAATAAATCCTGCACCAGATGATAATTCAACCTCCCTGATTTTAACCGTGAAATCTCTTGGACGACCCTTTTTATATTGATCATCGGATAGTGATTTTTGAGTTTTAGCAATACAAACCGCAAGGTTTGACATCCCCAACTCATTAATTTTTTTGAGCTGAGATTTTGCTTTAACAGTATACTCAACATCTTTAGCGCCATACATTTTAGTTGCAATCTCGAAAATTTTATCTTCAAAACTCCAGTCAAGCTCATATAGTGGTTTAAAGCAGGTTGAGCATTCTGATACAGCCTTCACCACTTTCTCTGCTAATTCAATTGCTCCATCACCTCCTTTTGCCCATGAATCATTTAAGGCAATGGTAACACCTAAATTTTCACAATGTTTTTTAAGCAGTTCAATCTCGGAATTGGTATCTGAAGAAAATTTGTTAATCGCGACAACAGGCTTAAATCCGTAATAACTCATATTTTCGATGTGCTTATCTAAATTCTCAAGACCTTTCTCCAAAGCAGTTAGATCTTCATTAACCAAGTCGGCTAGTTTTGCACCCCCATGATATTTAAGAGCTCGTATGGTAGCTACAATAACTACAGCATTTGGAGTAAGATTCCCAAACTGTGATTTTATGTTAAAGAACTTTTCGGCACCTAATTCACTGGCAAATCCAGCTTCAGTAACTACATAATCACTTAAGGACAATCCCATTTTTGTTGCTATAATTGTATTCGTTCCCTGTGCAATATTGGCAAATGGTCCACCATGAATAATTGCAGGATTACCTTCTAAGGTTTGAACCAAATTTGGTTTAATAGCATCTTTTAACAATACCGTCATCGCTCCTTCTGCTTTTAAATCACGAGCAAAAATTGGTTTATCATCATAGGTATATCCTATAAAAATATTACCTAATCTCTTTTTAAGATCTTGTAAATTTGAAGCTACACATAAAGTAGCCATCACTTCGGAAGCTGCGGTAATATTAAATCCTGTCTCGCGAGGCACACCTTGTTTTGGTCCACCTAAACCAATAACAATATCGCGCAATGAGCGCTCGTTCATGTCCATTACCCTTTTCCACTCAACAGTTCTTGGATCAATACCTAAATTTCCATCCTTTAATTGAATATTATTATCAATTAAAGCAGCCAATAAATTATGAGCTTTTTCAACAGCTGACATATCACCGGTAAAATGAAGATTTATATCTTCCATCGGAATTACTTGAGAGAAACCTCCCCCTGCAGCACCACCTTTTATCCCAAACACAGGACCCAATGATGGCTCCCTTAATACCACAGTTGTTTTTTTACCGATCTTATTTAATGCCTGAGTTAATCCAATTGAAGTTGTTGTTTTACCTTCACCGGCCGGTGTTGGCGTAATTGCCGTAACTAAAATAAGTTTTGCTTTTTTAAGCTTTTCTTCATCAATTAATTTTAAAGGAAGTTTTGCTTTATACTTACCATATAATTCGAGATCATCCTCTGGAATATTTAATTGTTTTGCAATATTAACAATAGGTTGAATGTTAGTGCTTTGTGCAATTTCAATGTCTGATTTCATAGCGAAAATATTATTTTTATGATTAAATTTTCCTTAAACAATGCTTTAGATTAACAAATTTACATAAATATATGATTCGATTTGTTAATTCTTTAAAGTGGAACGCTTAACAAAAAAATTTGTTCAACTTTTTACTCATTTTTAGGTAATAATTGTCCTAAAAGTTAAACAAACAGAAATAAAGCATTTAATTTTAGAAAAATTAAACTCTAGGGTTCATATCTTGATTCTGTTAAAATCTTTTGATAATCATCATTTAGCATTAGCTCTTGTAGTGTTGTATTAGAATTTCTATCCATGTATGCTTTTACGATTTGCCAACCGAGCCAAACCGATGCTCTGCCGGGTGATTCCTGAGGATAACCTGAAGTAAATGGAGCAGGATTTATATGTTTATTAATGGTTAAGTAATCGGTTGAAAACAATATTTTATTTTCAATGAGAAAATTCCACATTTGATCCTCATTTCCAATGCTCCATCTCATTTGTTCTTCAGAAAATCCTATAAGTAGCGAATCAGGAGTATCAGGGAACATCACTTTTAAAAAATATTGTATCTTCCCCTGATATATCATATTGTTTACAAGATTATTAATGGAGTCATTATACACAAACTCTGTAATTGCCCATGCCCTTAAGGCATCTACAGGAATATTTTCAGGGTTCATATTTTGTTGAAGATATTTAGCAATACCTAATCGATCGTAAAATTCACAGTTTTTTCCTAAATATTTATCAATTCCAATTCCCAAAATGCTATCGGCAACAACCATTGATTGATTAAATCCACCAATGTAAGTATAAATAGCAGGGATCTTTCTTTCTGGGAAGAAATAGTTATATCTCTTAAATGCATTATTAATATCATTCTCGATAGGATGAATAGTTGGAAATACCTGCATTACCTTTTCATAAACTTTATTCATGGTATAATCGGTAATAAATCCTGTCATTAAACCGGTAAAATTCTTTTCATAAGGGTTTCCTAAAGTAATAATGCGAGTACTGTACAATTCAAAGAATTCTCCATAATTATCAATAATACCAGTTAATTCATGATCTATATTTCCAGGATCAATTTCAAAAAGCTCCTTATCAAGTCGATTAATTTTAATATCTACATTAACATTAGAAACATCAATATCGAAATTATTTTTCTTACCACAGGAGCTAAGAATTGAGGCTCCAATTACAAAAAGTACAAATCCTTTTTTTATCATTTTGTCAATTAATTTCATTTAAATAACTCTATTTACATAAAAAGGTCCAATTTTTGAACACAATCAGCAAAAATCGCTTCAATTGATACGATTTTTGTATATTTTTGTATGAACCAAAATTAAAGCCTAAAAGTATGAAACAAGAATTAAAAAAATTATCATTTATATATAAATTTTAATGATTGTTTTTTTAATTTGGTTCAATACGGCCATAAAAAATTTAAAAAATATTCGTATGAAAAAGTATTTAATTTCATCTATATTGATTATTCTAACATTAGGAGTTTTTGCCCAAAACATGCGTTTTACTGTAATAGTTGATCCAAAATTCTCATGGATGAAATCTGATTTAAACTCGGTCGATAATGATGGTTCAAAATTTGGAGTAAACATTGGATTAAATGTAGATAAATTTTTTGCACCCAATTATGCCCTAATGACTGGTATTTCAATAGATAACACCGGAGGAAACTTAAAGTTTGAAAATACTAAATTCTTAAAGACAGGTAGTGGAACAGAAGAGCTAGCTCCTGGCAGCATAATTCATTATAAACTTCAATACATTGATATTCCATTAGGTTTAAAACTAAAAACCAACGAGATTGGATATTGGACTTTTTTCACTCATTTGGGACTAAACGGAGGAATTAATATAAAAGCAACTGCAGAAGTTGATGATTATGCATTAGAAAATGAAAATATAAGTGACGAAGTTCGTTTATTTAACCTGGGGTATTTTATCGGGGCTGGTGTTGAATATTCTATTGGTGGTAATGCTGCTGTAGTGCTTGGATTAACTTATACAAATGGTTTTATCGACATTACAGATGGTAATGACAGTAAGGTAACCTTAAGCAACTTTGCAATTCGTGTAGGAATATTATTCTAAAATTTATTTTAAATTTTTACTCGCATGAAAATTGCCCTAGCTCAACTAAATTATCATATAGGTAATTTTGAAAAAAATACCTCTAAAATCATAGATCAAATTGAAAAAGCAAAAAAAGATCGGGTAGATCTGATTGTTTTTTCAGAATTATCTGTTTGTGGTTATCCACCTCTAGATCTTTTGGAAAATAAATCATTTATTGAGCAATGTGAAATTGCTGTTGAAGAAATTTTAGAACATTGCACTAACATTGCAGTAATCATAGGATCCCCAACATTAAATTCTCACCAAAAGGGTAAAAGACTATATAATTCAGCTTTATTCCTTACAGATGGTGAGGTAAAATATATCCAAAACAAAACCCTGCTCCCAACCTATGATATTTTTGATGAATACCGATATTTTGAGCCCAACGATAAGTTTAATATTGTAGAATACAAAGGGAGAAAAATTGCCATTACCATATGTGAAGATTTATGGGATTTTCAACCTATCGAAAATACATTTGCAAAAAATCAGTTGTATAATGTAACTCCTATGGACAAGCTTATTGAGCACAAGCCTGACCTTGTTATCAATATTGCAGCTTCTCCATTTTCATACACAAAAATATGGGGCAGAAAGAATGTTTTTATTCGAAATGCAAAAAAATACAAACTACCTGTTTTTAGCGTGAATCAGACAGGTGCTCAAACAGAATTGATATTTGATGGAGGATCGCTTGTAGTAAATCCTGATGGTACTATTGCTGATGAAATGAAACTTTTCGACGAAGATTATAAAATATATGACCTTGATGAAATAGTTAATTGTAAAAAGAAAAAAACAATTGATGAAGACCCTAATGTAATTGCAAAAATTCACGATGCTCTTGTTTTAGGTGTCCGCGACTACTTTAAAAAAATGCATTTTACAAATGCAACACTTGGTTTATCAGGAGGTATTGATTCTGCAGTATCATTGGTTATCGCTGCACAAGCTCTGGGACCTGAGAACTTAAGAGTGCTGCTGTTACCATCGGAATTCTCATCAGATCACTCCATTACAGATGCTGAAATTCTGGCTAAAAATCTTGGAGTAAGGTTTGATATTGTAAATATTCAGCAAGTTGTCGACAGTTTCAACGATTCATTAAAGACTGTCTTTAAAGGACTGCAAGAGGGCGTTACAGAAGAAAATATACAGGCAAGAGCAAGAGGAACAATCTTGATGGCACTTTCAAATAAATTCGGACATATCTTATTAAATACATCAAATAAGAGTGAGGCCGCGGTAGGTTATGGAACACTTTATGGCGATATGAATGGTGGACTTTCAGTTTTAGGAGATGTTTATAAAGTTGATGTTTATAAATTAGCCCGTTATATTAACCGTGATTCTGAAATTATTCCTGAAAATACAATAGTTAAACCACCATCAGCTGAGCTTCGTCCTGAACAAAAGGACTCTGATTCATTACCGGATTACGATATTCTGGATAAGATTTTGTTTGAGTACATAGAATTGCAGAAGACTCTGGAAGAAATTGTTGAAGGAGGCTGGGATAAATCATTGGTTGAAAGAATCATTAAATTGGTTGATAGCAATGAATACAAACGTTATCAGGCTCCACCCATTTTAAGAATTTCATCAAAAGCTTTTGGAGCAGGAAGAAGAATGCCTCTTGTTGCAAAATATCATTAAAAGCAAAAGGAAGGCAATTGTTTAAACCTTCCTTCATTATTTTAATCAGATATTAAGATCAAATTCCGATTTTCAGAAAAATATTTTATAGTTTTAGACTAAAATTATACATTTGTATGTTTTTTAACATATTTTTATAAAAAATTGATCCATGAACGTTGAATGCCATAATATTATCGACAACCAAATGTCTGTTTTTAGTGTTCTTAATGCTGATGAGAAGGAATTACTTAAAAGGAACAGCACTTGTACCTACTACAAAAAAAACGATATTATTTACAAAGAAGGTGATAAGCCAAGTGGATTAATTTGTCTCTCAAAAGGTAAAGTAAAAATCTTTAAAGAAGGTGTTGGTGGTCGGGAACAGATTGTACGTATGGCAAAACCTGTTGGATTTATTGGTTACAGAGCATTATTTGCTGAACAAAACTACCTGGCATCAGCTGAAGCAATTGAAGATTGTGTAATTTGTACGATCGAAAAAGAGACTTTATTTAAAATCTTAAAAACAAATTACGATTTAGCATTTAGCATTATACGTTCATTAGCTTCTGAATTAGGATTTTCGAATAACAGAACTGTTACCCTTACCCAAAAACATATTCGTGGTCGTTTGGCAGAATCTCTTCTGTTTTTAAAAGATACTTATGGACTTGAAGAAGATGGATCAACAATAAGAGTTTACCTCTCTCGAGAAGACATAGCTAATCTTTCCAATATGACTACATCTAATGCAATCAGGACTCTTTCTACTTTCGCAAGTGAAAGAATCATTGTTTTAGATGGCAGGAAAATTAAAATTCTTGATTTTAAAGGATTAGAAAGAATTAGTGAATTAGGTTAACTTTAGCTGAACTATTTTATCGATACGGCTTTAAGGAATGTAATGTCATTCATAAAGTTAGTATCCAATTCCCCATTTAAATACATCTTTTTAAATAAAATCAACTTCTCAGCATTTGCAGGATTATTTGTGTCGTAAAGAATCTGGCTAGCTTCCGAAATTTTAACTGTATCTAACTTTATATTTTTACCATTTGTTTGATCAAAATAATATTTTACGGCGAACTCAATTCCATCATCTAAAATTGAACTTACAACTTTCTGTGTAATATCAACATGAGTCGAATCATCAAGGACTTGCTGAATTTCTCTGATTATAGAATAATTAAGTGATGAAGAAGTATGATTCAATACAATTACCGTATTTGTATCCTCAACATATCGAAGTAAACTTGTTCGGAAACCATTCCATTTTCCATGATGGTATGCTATCTTCTTATCGTTTCGTTCTCTTATTCTAAAACCAAAACCGTATGGAATTTCGTATTTGTCTCTAAGTTTAAATGTCGAAATTGCTTCGTTAAAGGTTTCAGACGACACTAGTTTATTATGATAAAGAGCCTGATCCCATTTAAATAAATCTTCGGTTGTTGAATAAACTCCCTTGTCTCCCACGGCACCATCATTTACTGTTTCAGGAATCATCCTGTATCTTCGGCCCCGGTAATAATATCCCGTTAAGTGATCTTTTTTTATACTAACTGATGAACTGCTATATACAAATGAATTGTTCATCTTTAATGGTTCAAAAATATTTTCATGGACAAAATCAGCAAAATCTTTTTCCGTGATCCTTTCAACAATTGAAGCTAAAACTACATATCCTGTATTAGAATAATTCCAACGACGACCTGGAGTAAAGTACAAATTCAATTTGTGAGCGGCCAGCATTTTAATAATATCTTCATTAACAGGAGATTTTTTTTCATGCCAATGATGCTCAACTAACCAGTAATAATTTGGTAATCCCGATGTGTGATTTAAAAGCATACGAATTGTAATTCGAGGATAAGGAAATTCAGGAATAAATTTAGTTACAGAGTCATCATAGTTTAATAGATTTTTTTCTTTTAAAATCATCACTGCCATGGCTGTAAACTGTTTGCTAACAGATGCAAGTTGAAAAATATCATCTTTCTCAAGTTTGGTTCTTCGCGACATATCTGCATAACCAAACGACTCATTATAGATACAATTTCCTTTATAAGCGACCAGAACATTACCATTAAAGTAATACTGCTTAGTACTGATTTGCATTATTGAATCAATTTTTTGAGCCTTATCCTGATAAAATATTTTCGCTATTTCCTTTTTCGCATTACTTGAAACATGCTCTTCTTCCGTTTTAACTTTAATTGCTCCAAATAAATCAAGGCGTATACTTATAGTTATAACAACAACTATAAAACTCAACGAGAGTAAAGAAAATATTTTTAAGTACCTGTAATCCATAACCTTTTCTAAATTTTTCTGGATCATTTAAACAAGCGCCAAAATAAAACAAAATTTGACCCAAATCAAAGTTAAAATCAACTTAAACCCTTATTAATTATATATTCCGGTATTAAGACTATCCTTTTTGACCTGAAAATAAAATTTGCAAAATCTTATTAAATAAGAGATTGCACAGTTTTAAACATAAGGGCATTCTAAATAAGTATTAAAACTAAAAATTGTGGATAATTAATACAGCACATTGGATACACATGTTTGATGCTTGAACGTACAGAAATGAGAGTTATCCTTTATTCCTGAAAATATACTCGTTTAACTCTTGAAGATACACTGGTGAATATTTCGTATGGGATAGTTTCTAATAAATTTGCGATATCGGTTACAGATTGTTCTTTTCCAAAAACAATAACTTCATCACCTTCATGGATATTGCAATTCGTAACATCAACCATACACATATCCATGCAAATATTTCCAACAATCGGAACTAAAAATCCATTGATGTAAAGCTTTCCTTTGCCATTACTCAATTTTCGATTTAAACCATCGGCATATCCCACTGGCACAACAGCAATTGTAATATCTTTTTCGGCTTTACCCATTCGGTTATATCCAATCGTTTCGTCCTTGGGCACTTGTTTAATTTGAATAACCGTACTCTTTAATGTACTTACAGTAAGCAGCTGGTCCTGATTGATAGCTGAAATACCGTACAAACCTATTCCCAGGCGAATCATATCAAACTGGGCCTCAGGGAAACGTTCAATTCCGGCAGAATTTGAAATGTGACGAATAATTCTATATTTGAAGTTTGCTGTAATCTTTTTACTAAGATTATCAAACAAAGAAATTTGCTTTCGGGTAAAATCATCATGAAAACCTTCGTCGCTTGCTGCTAAATGCGAGAATATTGAAGATACTTTCACATTCTCAGAGCTTTTTAGCTCATCAATAAGTTTTGGTATTTCTTTCTCCACAAACCCCAACCGGTTCATTCCTGTATCCAGCTTAACATGTATGGGATAATTATCAAGTTTGGCTTTTTTTACTTCCTGATTGAACTGTTGTAATAAGTTGAAACTATATATTTCTGGTTCTAAATGATGCTTTAACATAATATCAAAGCTGTTTTGCTCGGGATTCATCACAATAATTCGGGTTCTTATTCCTGCTTCGCGCAATGCAACACCCTCATCAGCAAAAGCAACGCCCAGGTAATCGACACGATGATATTGCAATATATTCGCAATCTCAAATGTGCCACTACCGTATGATAATGCTTTTACCATAATCATAATTTTAGTTTCAGTTTTAAGTCTTGACTTAAAATAATTCAGATTATGAACCAAAGCATTCAGATTAATTTCAAGAATGGTTCTATGTACCTTGTTTTCGAGTACTGATGATATTTTTTCGAAATGGTAATTTCGTGATCCTTTTAATAATATTGCTTCATCAGTGAGATCCTGAATGTTAAAAAATTGCAAAAAATCTTCGGTTGATTTGTAAAAAACCTTATCTACATTAAACTGTTTTGCTTGTTTCGAAATAGACTCTCCAATCCCAATCAACTTGTTAACTTTAAATTTGTTAAGTAACAAAGCAACTTCCTTATACAAATCCTGATCGCTTTTACCGCTCTGCAAAATATCGGATAAGATCAAGGTCTTTTTTTGATGTTGTTTTTGCTGATCCAAATAATTTAAGGCTATTCCCAGCGAGTTTAAATCGGAATTATAACTATCGTTGATTACAGTACAATTATTAATTCCCTTTTTCAATTCCATACGCATTGCTACCGGAGGCAAGGTTTCAAATTTGCTTTTAAAATCATTGGGGTTAAAATCCAAAGCAAACAATAAAGCAAGCGAATGAATAGCATCTTCGATTGATGCATTATCTGTAAACGGAATTAAGATATCGCCCGAATGTTTTTTAAATTTAAAATGAATCCGCGTAGTATTGTCAATTTGTTTTTTTGTTACTAATAAATCCGCATCGTCTTTTTCTGACCAGGTAAGTAATCGCTTTTTAGATAAGACAGGATCCGTTTGAATCAATTGATCAATTAGCTTTTGATCTTTAGAATAAACCACGGTTTTAGCATTTGAAAATAATTTCAATTTCTCTAATGCTTTCTGCTCATAATTCTCGAAATTCTCCTGATGTGGCTCTCCTATATTTGTTATCAGGCCAATATCAGGGCAAATAATTTTTTCAAGTTTTTCCATTTCGGTTGGCAAAGAAATTCCAGCCTCAAAAATGGCTAAATCAAAAACATCATCCATTAACCAAATCGATAAAGGTACTCCGACTTGCGAATTATAGCTTTTAGGATTACGTAAAATAGCTTTTTCTCCTTGAATAATGTGGTATATCCACTCTTTTACTATGGTCTTTCCATTACTTCCGGTTACTCCAATAACAGGATATTTAAATCTTTTTCGGTGATGTGCAGTAAGAGCCTGCAATGCTTCAAGAGAGTTTTTAACTACTAAAAAGTTAGCTTTGGGGAAACTGAAATAATTTTCAGGTAAGTGCTCAACAACAAAATTCTGAACTCCTTTATTGTAAAGATCTTCAATAAATTGATGTCCGTCGTTTCTTTCACCGCGTATAGCAAAAAATAGAGTGTTTGATGATGATATTAAGTTACGACTATCAATTGATAAATATTCGATCTCCGAATCTTCTTTACCAATTAATTTTGCATTAATTATGCCTGATATGTTAGAAACTGAATATATCATTTTAAATTCTCATTCATAACTTTATTGTAGCAAACTCTGCAAAGCGGTTCGTATTCGTTAGTTTCTCCTAACAGTACCAATTTATCACTTTTCGCAGTACGATGCGAATATTGAGCCAGGTTTCCACAATGCATACATATTGCATGAACCTTGGTAACATATTCAGCTTCTGCCATTAATGCAGGTATTGGCCCAAAAGGTTTTCCTAAATAGTCCATATCCAAACCAGCAACGATTACTCTAATTCCGCTATTTGCTAATTGATTACACACATCAACCAGATTTTTATCGAAAAACTGAGCTTCATCAATGCCTACCACATCAACATCGCCGGTAAGAAGTAATATATTTCCCGAAGATTCAACCGGAGTTGATCGAATTGTAGTTGAATCGTGAGAAACAACCTCTTCATCAGAATATCTGGTATCAATTAAAGGTTTAAAAATCTCAACTTTCAATTTTGCATATTCAGCACGTTTCAATCTTCTGATTAATTCTTCGGTTTTACCTGAGAACATCGATCCGCATATAACCTCAATCCAACCCCTGTTTTTGCTTTTTTTATTTGTACCTTCGAAAAACATCTTATACCAAATTGTAAACTATTATCGTTATTTTTGCATAATTAACTATTATCAATATTATGAATAAAAAAGAATTGGTTAAAAATCTTATTAAAGATATTCAGGATATTTATACGATCGCAAACAGATTTGATAATCCTGAAAACATTCATTCAATTGATATTGATCTCGCACTTTCAAAAGTAAGAAATCTTTATGAGTTATTGCTAAAATTAAATCCTCAAGGAATATACAGAACTGAATATCAGAAAGAAGAAATATCAACAATCACCAAACAAGAAGAAAGTAAAAAGGCAAAAGAAGAAAGTGTTGAAGTTGAAAAACAGATAAATAAACCTCAAGAGAATAGCGAAACAATTGATTTTGAAAATATAAAAGAATCACCAGCTAAGGAATCTGAAATAGTTATAGAGACTCCTGTAATAGAGGAAAAACAAAAAGAGCAAAAACCTATTGAAGACAAACCATCAAAAAAAACAGCTGAAATAAAACAAAATGGAATTTCACCGGAGATTGTTGCTGACAGGTTCCATTCCAAAACATTTGTACACGACAATATTTCAAGGAAAAATACAAAAAAGGATGTGTCATCAAAAATGCAGTCGAAACCAATTACAGATATTAATTCAGCAATTGGTTTAAACGATAAGTTTATTTTTATTCGCGAATTATTTGGCAATAACAAAGAGCATTATATTGAAACAATACAGGTTTTAAATAATTTCGATACTTTCGAAAATGCGGTAAACTTTTTGGATGAAAACTTTGACTGGGATGCTGAAGATCCAAATTATGAACGATTAAAAGAATTAGTTCGACGTAAGTATTCTGCAAAATAATTTATCATGAGCAAACTATTTTTGGTACCCACGCCAATTGGAAATCTGGAAGATATTACTTTAAGAGCTATTCGAATTTTAAAAGAAGTAGATATAATTCTTGCAGAAGATACTAGAAAAACGAGTATCTTATTAAAACATTATTCTATAGAAAAGCCTCTTTGGGCTCATCATAAGTTTAATGAACATAAAACTTTACCATCGCTTGTTGAAAAGATAAAATCAGGAGAATCTATTGCTTTAGTTTCGGATGCTGGGACTCCCGGGATTTCCGATCCAGGCTTTTTAATAGCTCGTGCATGTATTGAAGCAGGAGTTGAAGTTGAATGTTTACCGGGAGCCACTGCTTTTATTCCCGCATTAGTTAATTCCGGTTTACCTAACGATCGGTTTTCATTTGAAGGATTCTTACCTCAAAAGAAAGGCCGGCAAAAAAGGCTAAGTGAGTTGGCCGAAGAACAAAAAACAATGGTTTTTTATGAATCACCCTATCGTCTACTTAAAACACTGGGCCAATTTGCTGATGTTTTTGGAGAAAATCGTCGTGCCAGTGTGTCGCGTGAATTAACTAAAATTCACGAAGAAAACATTCGTGGAACCTTAAAAGAATTGATTGAATATTATACAAAATCGACCCTGAAAGGCGAAATTGTGATTATTGTTGAGGGATTGTCAAGTTTTGAAAGATCTGAAAAAAATGAATAAAGAGTATTTCGAAGAGGAAAATATCAAGAATCAGGATTTTACGAAGCATTATCTTTCGAAGGGCGAATATGAAAATTGTATTTTTAACAACTGCTTGTTTTCAAATTCAGATTTATGCGACATAAATTTCACAGAGTGCACATTTGAGGATTGTGATTTTAGTAATTCTAAAATTAATAACACATCTTTTAAAGATGTAAAATTTGTAAACTGCAAATTGTTAGGTTTGCACTTTGACGAATGCAATCCTTTTTTACTTTCATTTTACTTTCAGTCGTGTATTCTTAATTTTTCCTCCTTTTACAAACTCAATTTAAAAAACACAAATTTTAAAGAGTGCAAACTCGAAGAAGTTGACTTTGTAGAATCTAATTTAAAGAACTCTGTGTTTTGTGAATGTGATTTAAACGGAGCTAAGTTTGAAAATGCTGATTTAGAAAGTACAGACTTTAGAACATCTTTTAATTATTCCATTGATCCTGAGATCAACAGGGTTTCTAAAGCAAAATTTTCACTTCATGGCCTCCCTGGATTATTGGATAAATACAATATTGTAATAGAATAAATTAATAAAACATACCAACAATTGAAAAATCCAAATGATCTTTAATTCAGCTACATTCTTTGTTTTTTTTATAATATTTTTTCTCCTTTACTGGCTTATAAACAATAATTTAACCATAAAATTCAGAAATCTCTTCATAATTTTTTCAAGTTATTTATTTTATGGATGGTGGGATTGGAAATTTCTGAGTCTAATAATAATTAGTTCATTTACTGATTTTATAATTGGACTTCAACTTAATAAATCAACAAAACTCAGAAATAGAAGACTACTATTAATTTCAAGTCTTACTATTAACCTAAGTATACTTGGATTTTTTAAATACTTTAACTTTTTCGCGGAGTCACTAAGTGATTTAATGAATTTATTTTCTGTAACCTTAAATTCAAATACTTTAAAAATTATTCTTCCAGTTGGAATTTCCTTTTACACATTCCAAACCCTTAGCTACACTATTGATATATATAAGAAGAAAATTGCCCCCACAAAAGATGTAATTTTCTTTTTTGCATTTGTTTCTTTTTTCCCACAGCTAGTTGCAGGTCCAATTGAAAGAGCTAGCCACCTATTAAATCAATTTCACGATAAAAAAACATTTAACTATAATATAAATATTGAAGGGCTTCGATTAATTCTTTGGGGATTTTTTAAAAAAATTGTAATAGCTGATAATTTCGGAGTATTAGCAGACAATATTTTTAATATTGACACAAATTTATCAGGATTAACCCTCCTTTTTGGTGCTATATTTTTTGCTTTTCAAATTTATGCTGACTTCTCAGGGTATTCTGATATTGCCATTGGGATTTCAAAAATGTTAGGTTTCGATTTAATGCAAAACTTTAAAACACCATATTTCTCAAAATCATTTAGTGATTTTTGGCGAAGATGGCATATTTCGCTTTCAACGTGGTTTCGAGATTATGTTTATATTCCTCTAGGAGGAAACAAAGGAAAAAAGATACAAGTTCAATTAAACATTCTTATAACTTTTTTATTATCTGGATTATGGCATGGCGCAGGGACCACATTTTTAATCTGGGGCGGTCTTCATGGATTACTATTAATTATAGAAAAACAAATCAATTTTAAATTAAATAAATTATTTTATTCCCCTTTTGTTTTAATATGTGTAATTCTTCTTTGGATTCCTTTTAGGTCAGAAAACTTATCTAATCTAATAGAATATAGTAGTTCATTGCTTACGTTTTCTTCGTACTCATTCAATCAGCTAAAACAGATCATCTTTGACTTTTCAGCAATACGATTTTTAGTGTTAGGAATTTTATCTGTCTTTTTTCTATTTATAGAATATTTCATTAATTCAAAAGATTTTAACACCTGGATAAAAGAAAAACCAAGAATAATAAGAATAACACTATACTATGCCTTAGTTTTTGCAATCGTGTTTATTGGTAATTTTACAGTAAAACCTAATTTTATTTATTTTCAGTTTTAATGAAAAAACTAATTAAATACTGTTTCCTTTTTGTAATACCTGTGGTTATAATTCTTATTATACTACCTGTTAAAAAAAGATTAATATATCAAGGCTTGAAAGATGATTGTTTTAATCATGGAATTTGGATACATGATAGGATTTATGAGAATAACAAACCAATTGATATTGCTTTTTTAGGTTCTTCCCATACAATTAATGGCATAAATGATAAATTAATTACAGATAAGATTAACAATCAAACATCTGTTAATTTTGGCTATTGCAGATTAGGAAGAAACTTAAATTATGTTCTTTTAAAAGAGATTCTGAAAAAAAAAGACCTAAAAAAAATTATTATTGAAGTAAGAGAAAGTGAGAATAGATACAGTCATCCAATATTTCCATATATAGCTTCAACAAAAGATGTAATTGCCCCAAACCTATTTTTTAATAGAGATATATTATCAGATTTGCGGACACATTTTACTTATAAAGTAGAAATAATACAAGACAAAATTTATAAACAAGAAACAGATTTCCCTATTCAAGAAAATGATTTTGGGTTTGCTTCTAATCTTAATACGGCATCTGTAATTCTACTAGATAAAATAAAAATAAAAAGAAGCGTTCAAAAAAAACAGTTGACAAAAATAGAACAAGTATTTCATGATAACTTTTCAAGAATATATTTGAATAAAATTATTAAAATTTGCAATAAAAATGAGATAAAAATTTACTTTTTATATTTACCTTCTTATGGAAGAAATATTGAAAAGCCAACTAATTATAAGTATTATCAGAAAAATGGAGAACTTCTTATACCTCCTGCACAGATTCTATGGAATCAAAATAATTGGCATGATGAAGTACATTTGAATCAATCGGGAGCAAAGAAATTATCATTATGGATTGCAAATCAAATTAATTGATTTAAAGATTTAATCCAAATTGCCATAAAACTCATATCAAAAAATAAAAAATGCCGACAAATATTTGTCGGCGTTTTTGTTTTTATTTTCTTGTTCTGGGTCTTGATCTTCTTGGTCCACCGCTGGATTTTTCTCCTCCACCGGATCTGCTTCCACTTGATCTTTCGCCTCCGCCAGATCTACTACTGCTTGATCTTCTTCCATAACGATCACCATCTGATGATCTTTTCTCGCCATAGGATTTGCTTCTTTCGCCTCCACCACTGCTGCGTCTTGAATCACGATCCGATCCTCTTCCACTTCGTCTGGAATCACGATCAGAACCGCCCTCTCCTGCTTGTCTTTCCTTAGCAATTTCAGAGCTTACACTTATTCCTTCAAAAACAGCGCTGTTTAAACCTTCTAAAACTTTATCGGTATATTGTTTGTCGATCTCAAAAAACGAGAAAGATTTCATAACATCTATTCTTCCAATCTCAATATTTCTTTCACCTGTAGCTTCGTTTACAAGTCCCATTAATCGTTGAGGATTCAGTCCGTGATTTTTACCTACGTTCACAAATAAACGTTTAAAATCACCATTATTAGCTCTTCTGCCTCCTCTTTCTCTATTGCCAGAATCTCTTTCGTCTGAAACATTTAAATCAGGTGCATTCTTATAATACTCTAAGAATCTATTAAATTCTAATGAAACGAATCGTTTAATCAAATCTTCTTTTTCTAATCCACCTAACTTCTTATAAATCTCTGGTAAAAAGGTATCAATTTGATCATGATTAACTTCAACATTTTCCATTTTATCAATTAAATGGAAAAGCTGTTTCCCACAAACCTCTTTACCAGTAGGTATAGTAGCTTTTTCGAAAGTTTTATTTATCTTCTTCTCAATTTCTCTGATTCGATATTTTTCGCGTAAATGGATTATAGCAATCGAAATACCATCTTTTCCAGCTCGTCCGGTACGCCCACTTCGATGAGTGTATGCTTCTAACTCATCTGGTAAGTTATAGTTAATAACATGAGTAAGGTCATTAACATCTAAACCACGAGCCGCAACATCGGTAGCAACAAGCATTTGCAAGCTTTTAGATCTAAATCGTGCCATTACATGATCACGCTGAGCCTGTGATAAATCACCGTGCAAAGCATCTGCATTATATCCATCTTTTATTAACCATTCAGCAACTTCTTTTGTTTCCATTCGTGTACGGCAGAAAACAATGGCGTAAATATCAGGATTCATATCAGCTATTCGCTTTAATGCTGAATATCGATCTCGTGCTTGAACCAAATAATAGCTATGTGTTACATTCTCTGCACCGGCATTCTTTTTACCAATCGTAATTTCTTCCGGATTTGACATGTACTTTTTTGCGATTAAAGCAACTTCTTTAGGCATCGTTGCAGAAAAAAGCAAAGTTCTTCGCTCATTAGGAACTGATTCCAAAATTTCATTTAAATCATCGCGAAAACCCATGTTTAACATTTCGTCAGACTCATCCAAAACAACTGTTTCAACATTTGAAATATCTGCTTTTTTTCTTTTAATTAGATCAAGAATTCGGCCCGGTGTTGCAACAATAACGTGAGTACCCATTTTTAATCCACGAATTTGTGCATCCATATTTGCACCACCATAAATTGGTAATACTTTTAAACCATCAACATATTTTGAATAAGCCATCAAATCTTTGGCGATTTGAACACATAATTCACGAGTTGGTGAAAGAATTAAAGCTTGTGGATATTTTTTTGAGATATCAATTTGCTGAACAATTGGTAATCCAAATGCAGCTGTTTTTCCTGTTCCGGTTTGTGCTAGCGCAACAATATCCCTTTTTGATTCAAGTACTACAGGTATTACTTCGATTTGAACAGGCATTGCTTCTACAAAACCTAATTCACTAATTCCTTTTAGGATATCTTTTGAGATACCTAAATCGGTAAATTTTGTCATTTTTATTTTCCTCCCGTGCTTTCGGATTCCTACTCAACTCGCCAAAAGCCGGTTAGACACCTAAAAACACATATTTAATTAATTTAAGGGTGCAAAGGTAACAGAATAATTTGATTATGAACTATGTATTTGTTTTTTTTAGAAATTTAATATTAACTTGTCATTAAATATTACATTTGGAAGACATGAAAATAACAAATTCATTTACTGCCCAATAACAATATTAATTTTAAATCAGATATAAAAGCATGGGAAAAGTTAAAACAGGAAAGAGAAAGAAAAATGAAGAGATTGTAAACAGCACTTCCCATGGAATAGGTTTGTTATTAGCTATTGCAGGAGCTACAATTTTAATAATCAAAGCAGCAAATCAGGGTACAATTTGGCATCTAGTTACTTTCAGTATTTTTGGGGCAGGACTAATCAACTTATATACTGCTTCGACACTGTTTCATGGAGCATTAAATATTAAATTAAAGGCAAACTTAAATCGATTCGACCATTCTTCAATCTATGTTTTAATTGCTGCAACATATACTCCTTTTGCTTTATTAGGCATTAAAGGTGCTTTTGGCTGGGTTGTTTTTGGAATTGTTTGGGCGATGGCTATAGCCGGTGTTGTTTTTAAGATTTGGTTCTACTCGCCTAAATATCGAAGTATTTCTGCCTGGTTATATGTTATTATGGGATGGACAGGAATAATTGCAATTGTTCCCATAATTAAACATGTTCCTGGAACATCACTTTGGTTTTTGCTAGCAGGTTGTTTATCCTACATGGGTGGAGTTATCTTTTATCTAAATGAAAAAATACCTTATGGACATAGTATTTTTCATTTATTTATTATTGGAGGCAGCATCTGCCACTTTTTTTCTCTTTTTTTTATGATCTAATCAATCAATTTAAACTTCTTTTATCCCTACGAGGGTTTAAAC
>DMBU01000193.1 GCA_003446015.1 Bacteroidales bacterium
GACAACTACTCTGAAACTGGTTTTCTTCCTTATGCTGTAGCAATTCATCTATCATATGTCGATAATGATAAAAAAATAAGAATTAAACATTTTGTTTCTGATTCTAACGATGACGCTTCTGATATTGGTGGAAAATTTGTGGAAGCTCTCAAAAAATTGGTGAACTGGTGTGTAGAAAAGAATATCCCTGATACAATTGCAATATCACAATTTAAGGAATTATACCGCACTGGACACTTTCCTGGATTAGGCAGTATTAAAAAGCTTTCCATAATGCATCATATTGAACTTGTTCTAAATTTAATATGATATGAACTGTTGCACTGAATGTTTCTCAAGTAATTATCTAAAAGATATTATAAATAGAAATAACACAATTGGAGATTGTGATTTTTGCGATTCCAAAAAAGTTTCAATTTATAATCCAGCAGAATTAAGTTTGATTTTTCAAAATATTTTGGATTTATATTCTGTTCATCTGGATTCAATTAAATCGATAGAAACTCAAATTGAAATTGATTTTCAAAATAAAATTTTCTCAGAAAAAATTGGTCTCAATACCAAGTTGCTTTTGCAAAATATTGTCAAAGATGACTACAATACTTATCAACCTTTGTTTGAAAACAACGTTGTATTAACTTGTTCAAATCTCCCTGAAAGTGTTGATATAATCAAACCACTCCAAATATCATGGGAAAAGTTTGCAAATGAAATAAAAACAACAAATCGTTTTCACATCCAGAATGCATTAGATTTAGAAAAGTTACAAGAATTACTGAATCGTTACAAAAAGCCGATTAATAAAGGGAAGAAGTTTTACCGCGCAAGAATTTCAAATAAGGATGGATTTGGAAAGTCGGAGATGCTTAATCCTCCTGCCGACAAAGCAAAAGCTGGAAGAGCAAATCCAACTGGAATTTCTTATTTATATCTAGCAGACCAAATAAAAACTACACTTTATGAGGCAAGGGCTTCATTATTTGATTACGTTACAGTTGGCGAATTTAGGGCAAAAGATGACATTAAGGTTATTAATTTAAGAGGAGATACCTATGACCCAGTATTATTGGCAGAGCAGGAAGAATTAGAGGATTTCTTGATTCATTTGCCATTTATAATAACTCTTGAAACTAACTTGTCAAAACCTAGACGTAGGAGTGATAATGAATTAGATTATTTGCCTACACAGTATTTATCTGAATTTATTAAATCAATTGGTTTTGACGGAGTTGAATTCCAAAGTTCATTATTTTCTGGAGGATATAATCTGGCAATATTTACGCCTAATAAATTTGAATGTATTGGTGTTAATGTCTTTGAAATTGAAAATATCGATTTAAAAGAAAAAAAAGTGTAAAAGCCTAAAAGAGCCATACACATTAAACAAACGCACAGCTAATTTTGCCTAAAGAGCATGTGACACACAATTTGATTGTAAGAAAAAAGTCGAGTAGATAAAGGGGCGTTTCACCCCTAAACCTCTCACAGAACCGTGCGTAATACTCTCACATCATACGGCTCTTCGGAATAGAACTCTATGGCGTAAAACCAAATTACCAATGCACAAACTATTTTTAATCCGAATTTTTAAAACCGAGAATCTACTTCTTTTATGCATCTAACATAATAAAAATCTTTCTTTCTTACTTTTTCACTTAATTCAACTTTACCTTTTGAATCTATATAGTAATATCCGGGCTTTTCTCCATCATTAAACAAATATTTTGCACTAAACACATCTGATTTTGATTCTTCATCATAAATCATTTCTCCTCCAAGTAATAAGTCGAAGCCTGTACCTCCAAAAGGATATAGTATTTTTAAGTTGTTTGCAGCTTTATTAATTAATAAATATTTCCATTCTTCCAGCGTTGGTATACGCCATCCGTCGGGGCAACCAGTACTTATTACTTCAATGTTATACAGATGTCCAAATAAATTACAATCGGTTTTAATATTGTTACGGCACATGCTGTTTTCACCTAAATCATAATTTAGATTTTCCGACATCCATACTTTGTTTTCAATCTCAACAAAGCCATATTCTTTCTGATCACGAGAATCGACAAAACTTCCATTTTTAATTTTATCTTTTTCTGTAATGAATTTTTCATTATCCAGAACACAGCGTACTTTAGCTGTTTCGCTGGTATATTTATCTTTCCAGCCGGCTTCACCCTTAACATTCGTTACGAACTGAAGAACTTTTTTACTGTCTTCCTTATCCTTATCACTTATCCAGTATGTATTGTAAGTATAATGATGTGTATTTAACCAATAATCATTACCTGAAAGACTAAAACCCCAGATTCCGTCAGAGCTTAGTCTTTCGCTTAAAACTTGTTTTTCATTTTCGAGTTTTATTGAAGGCTCGAATTCTTTGATAAGATTTTCCCATTCTTCTTTTTCTGGTAATCTCCATCCTGTAGGACACCTGTCTGCAGTTTCTTTATACATATAACTGCCTGTAATATCTTTCTTCATCCAAATAGCTTTTCCTACATAAATCCAATCAAGCTCTTCTCCTGTAAAAGGATGATTAACAACTCCTGTTACTGGCTTTAAATTGATTCCTGTTTCGGTTGTTGCTTCAATTTTTGCTAAAAAAACCGAACTTTGAACACAACGAACACTTAGCTCTTCCGATTTACTTCGTAATTCTTTACTTATTTTGTTATCATCAATCCTGATTATTCGTGCAAAGTATTTATCAGAATATCCTGTGTATAACATTTTATTTTCGGAGCTTGTCCAAAAAGCCAGAGCTTTCTGATTTGGGTACAATGAAGTTTTATAATCACATTCGTTTATAGCAAATCCTGCATCGTTAAGCTTTGATAAATCAATCTGTCTAAGGCCATGCTCTTTAACTTTATTTTTATCAACCCCAAATTCAACTTCGAATTCCATCCATTCTTCGTCTGTAGGTAAATGCCATTCATCAGGGCATGCGTTGCGTGCACTTGAGTTATTAAATGTTCCACCACAATTTTCATCGCTTGTTGAAGATTTTAAGTTTTGAGTCATCCATTTTGTTTTTCCTATTCTTTTCCAGGTATAAATCACACCGTTCTTATCCTTAAGATCACCTTCTTTTGATTGTTCAACAGTATAGTATTCGGCTATAAGTTTAAATTGAACTTTATCCGAAATATGAGTTAAATGATCAACCCACAATACCATATTCTTGGTTTTTCCGGTTAAAATGCTATCACCAACATCACCATAAACTTTTTCAATAGCAAACCAGTCTTTGTTGTTTACAGAATAAAATACGCTTACCTTAAATACATCAACGTTTGGACTATTTAAATCATAATGAATGGCTAATTCTCCGCCATTTTGATCTATTTTCAAATTTTCAATGTTCTGTGCATGTGTATATATTACAACAAAACAGGCTATTAAAGTAATCATGTATTTCATAGAATCAGATTTTAAAGTTTTAATTAAGAAACATAAAGATATTATATCGTAGGTTGAATTACAAAAAGATAAAGAAAGAAAAGTAAATTAATAATGAATACCTTTTTAAAATATATTGTTAACTTTGAAATCAATGACAATTCAGCGAGAACATATCATCAAATTTCAGAATCGTTTTAACGGCCTATAATAGATTCATCTCACCAAAATTTTATTCGATCTGGTTATTACATAGTTTTAAACTATGATTTTTTAATCTTTTAATTTTAAACATTATGAAAAAAATAATAATACTGGGAGCCGGCATGGTAGGTAAGGCTATGGCTATTGATTTATCCAAAGAGTATAAAGTTAAATCGGTTGATATTGATAAAGATTCTTTAAACTATTTATCAGCTAATTATAAAATTGAAACGGAGGTACTTGATGTAACTAACGAAAAAAATCTTTCAAATGTGATTCAAAATTTTGATTTGGTTATTTCTGCTGTTCCTGGTTTTCTTGGTTTACAAACGATGAAAACGGTAATTAAAAACAAAAAGGATTTGGTTGATATTTCTTTTTTACCGGAAGGTGTTTTAGATCTTGACGATATGGCAAAAGAATATGGAGTAACAGTAGTAATGGACTGTGGAGTAGCTCCCGGAATGCCAAATATAATTGCAGGATATCATCACGAAAAAATGCAAATTGAAAATTTTGAATACATGGTTGGTGGATTACCAAAAGAAAGAACATTTCCATTTGAATATAAAGCACCATTCTCGCCTTGCGATGTAATTGAAGAATATACCCGTCCGGCACGGTTTGTTGAAAACGGCGAAATGGTTGTTAAACCTGCCATGAGTGATACTGAACTATTGGATTTTGAAAATATTGGAACTTTAGAAGCCTTTAACTCAGACGGTTTACGGTCATTGATTTATACCTTGAGTGATATTCCAAATATGAAAGAGAAAACACTGCGTTTCCCAGGTCATATTAAAATGATACAGGCCTTAAAAGCTGCCGGATTTCTGGATTATAGCCCAATTAAGGTAAAAGGAAAAGAAATTGTTCCTTTCGATGTTACATCCGAAATTCTTTTTAAATCGTGGAAACTAAATCCGGAGGATAAAGAATTCACAATCATGCGTGTTAAGGTTCAGGGAAAAGAGAATGGTGTAAAAAAAGAAATCACGTATGATTTGTATGACGAATACGACCCGATCGAAAAAATTTCCTCGATGGCTCGTACAACAGGGTTTACGGCTACTGCGACTGCCGATATGATCTTAAATAATGTTTTTAATGAAAAAGGAATGTTTCCTCCGGAGTTGGTTGGAAAACGCCCTGAATGTTTCAAATATATTTTAAATTATTTAGAGAAAAGAAACATACATTACCTGAAAACGGAAATATAAACCACAGAGGATTAGAAGTTTAAAGTTTTGAGCTTGTACGAAAAACGTTTCGTATAAGCTCATTTTTTATAATAAAATATCAACTCTGTCATTGTGTATTGTAGTTAAAATATTAACTTTAAATATAATTTATGATACTCAACATGAAAAGAGTTTTTTTAAGATCCATATTAAATCTGTTTTTAGTATTGGTTTATTTTCAGATTAATGCAAAAGTTAATAATCACGATTTATTTCCAAGAACAACACTCGAATTTTATGTGCTTGAAAGTACTTTTTCTGAAGGTGAATATCTAAAAGGAGATATTCATGAATTAGGATTCACAAAGTACGATTATAAAGAAATTCCTTTTAACAGGCCTGTAAATGACAGAATGATAAGCTTAAGAGCTGGATTTAAAATTGACGGTACTTATTCAGATGAAGATTTGTATGTTGTGGTATTACCCGTTGATTATTCATGCAAGATTTTTTTTAACGAAAAACTGCTTAATGTAAGAGGTGATTATGAATTTGAATATACAAATCGATTACACCAATCAGAGAAAATTTTATTACCCCCCGGATTAATTAATTACAATGATAAAAATGAAGTAGCTATTCAGCTTTATCCAAAGGAAGGTGAATCGTATCCTTTAAGTCATGTTTTTTTAACAAATTCAAAAGATGCTACCCGTTATGTATTTTATAGAAACCTGCTGGGCCCAAAATTAATTTTCGCCCTTTCCTTAGTTGGGTTTGTGTTTTTCGTTTTTTACTTAATAATTTATATAAGCAGGAGAGAATACCAAAAACAACAGTTTTTGTTTTTTGCCTTTATGAATTTGTTTTTTGTAATTAGTTATAGCAATAATATTTTCTCACATAATTTCTCAAACACTTACTTCTTAGAAAAATTAGCCCGTGTAGGATTTCCAATGTTTATTTTTGTTGGAATCTGTTTTTTGTTGGATTACACTAACCTTTTTAAGAAAAAGAAGATTATTAAAGCTATATTACTTGTAATTTATGTTCCCGCTGCACTCATGGTATTAGCACCAAATACTACAACAGGAGTAATAAATGCATATAATGCATACCCTTTAATTTCCCTGATTGTTGGAAATTTTTTACTGTTTGCAATTACATTTATGTTTTTCCTGAGAGAAAAAGATATGAAATCAGCATTTTTATTTGTTATCTTTTTAGTAAATATAATTGCAGGATTGCATGATGGGTATTATTTTGCTGTTTTAAAAATCAAACCTTTTATTTTATTAACTCCCAATACCGTATTCGGCATAAATTTAATTATCTTTTTCATACTTGCAGTCGATCATTCCAAATTATACCATGTTGCATTAAGTAGTTCAGAAAAACTTGAAAAATTAAATCAGGAACTGGAAGTGTTAGTTGAGAAAAGAACACAAAAAATAGTTGAATATGCAAATCTGATGGAAGAAGCGAACAATACCAAAGATAAATTCCTTTCTATTATTGCCCATGATTTAAAAAACCCTTTTAATACCTTAATAGGTTATTCAGATGTATTAAAATCAGATTTTAGAGAATATGGGCAGGATGAAATATCTCAACATTTAAATATTATCTACGATACTTCAGTAAAAGGTTATAACCTGTTAGAGAATCTTTTGCAATGGTCACAGTCGCAAACAAATAAAATCATTTTTGATCCTGTAAAAATTAATTTACACGAAATTGTTGAATACTGTATCGATGACATAGAACATCAAAGTCAGTTTAAAGATATTGATATAGTTAATGAAATACCTGAAAAGTCGCATATTATTGGTGACAAAAATTTGTTAAAAACAATATTGCGAAATCTAATTAACAATGCAGTCAAATATACACCCCGAAATGGGATGGTATCCATAAGTTCTCGGAAAGTTGAAGAATATATCGAAGTTGCAGTTAAAGATACAGGAATAGGGATGACTAAAGAGGAATTACAAGACCTTTTTAAAATTGATAAAATATCATCAAAGCCAGGCACAAATAAGGAAAAGGGGAGTGGTCTGGGTTTAGTTCTTTGTAAAGAATTTGTTGAAAAACATGGAGGTAAAATATGGGTGGAAAGCAGTTTAGATATGGGGAGTATTTTTAGTTTTACAATTCCAAAAATAATAAGGATGAATTAAACCTGAATTGAAAATTACATATAAATTACATTGAAACAGATAATTAATTATTATCTGTTTTTTTATTGAACAAGCAATCTTGATTATTTGTATTAAACTAAGTTTTGATTGTTTCTCAAATATTTGGCATAAAAAACTAGTATAATATGTAGTAACAACTTTGATAATATAATATAAACATATATTTTCGACACCTTTTGAATATAAAATATTATTAAAGAATTGAATTATGAAGAGGAGTCCAATAGCAATATTTTTAAATGGTGTAGAAAAAATTGGAAATGCATTACCGCATCCAGCAACTTTATTTGGAATATTTGCATTACTCGTTTTAATTTTTTCTACAATATTTGCTTTTATAGGCTCATCTGCGATGCATCCTGGTACAGGAGAAGTATATGAAGCTGTTAATCTTTTGTCAAAAGATGGGGTGCATATGATTTTAACCGAGATGGTTAACAATTTCACCAGTTTTGCACCACTAGGAATTGTAATTGTTGCTATGCTTGGTATTGGTCTTGCAGAAAATTCTGGTCTTATTGCTGTTATTATTCGTAGCCTGGTAATTTACTCTCCGGAAAAATACTTAACATTTATAATTGTTTTAGCCGGAATATTATCTAATCTCGCATCAAGTGTGGGTTATGTATTATTAGTTCCTTTGGCCGGAACAATTTTTATAGCAATAGGTCGTAACCCAATTGCAGGAATGGCAGCTGCTTTTGCAGGAGTTTCTGGAGGATATTCCGCAAACTTAATTTTAGGTACTATTGATCCATTATTAGCTGGCTTATCGCAAGAAGCTGCACGATTGGTAGATCCTGCGTACCATGTAAATCCAACAGCAAATTATTATTTTATGGTAGCTTCTACTTTTGTTATTGCTGTTTTAGGTACATGGGTTACTGAAAAAATAGTAATACCAAGATTAGGCCCTTATAAAAATGATAATGCCGAAAACGAAAAGATTTCAAGATTAACAAAAATTGAAAAAAAAGGAATTAAAAGAGCTTCATTAGTATTTCTTGGTTTTGTAGTAATTGTATTAATTGGATTATTGCCTTCAAATGGAATACTTCGTGGTACAGATGGTACTATTTTAAAATCACCTGTATTAAAAGGCGTTGTTGCAATTTTGTTTTTAGTTGCGGGACTAATGGGTGTTGTGTATGGTTCTGTTACAGGAAAATATAAAAACGACAAAGATATTATGAAAGGAATGTCTGAGTCTATGAAAACTATGGCCTCTTATATTGTACTTGTATTCTTTGCTGCTCAATTTGTAGAATATTTTAACTGGAGTAACTTAGGAATTATACTTGCAATTAATGGAGCCAGTTTTATTCAAAGTTTAAATCTTGGACTAATTCCATTAGCAATAATGTTTGTAATATTTGCTGGGTCAATAAATTTGGTGATGGGCAGCGCTTCTGCTAAATGGGCTTTACTGGCTCCAATTTTTGTGCCTATGTTTATGTTTCTTGGCTACACACCTGAACTTACCCAGGTAGTTTATAGAATTGGCGATAGCGTAACCAATATAATTTCACCTATGATGAGTTTCTTTGCACTCATTATTGTTTATTTCCAGAAATACGATGAGAATTCAGGAATTGGAACTTTAGTTGCAACCATGTTACCTTACTCTATTGTTTTCTTTATTGGATGGGTAATACTTCTTGTTGCATGGTTACTTATAGGATTACCATTAGGACCAGGAGCAAGTCTACATTTATAGAAAGATAAATATTGATATTTAATAGATCTGAAGAATTACAGATCTATTTTTAATTATGTATTTGTTGATTTTTAAATATTAAATTTTCAATTTTACTTTTTATACTATTCACATGATCGAAAATAAACGATTTACAAAAGGCGAGGAGCTTGCCAATTCAATATCACATGGATTGGGTGCTGTTTTTGCAATTGTAGCTTTGGTGTTAATGGCTGTTTCCGCAGCTCGTTATGGTACTGCATGGCATATTGTAAGTTATTGTGTTTACGGATCATTTCTGATAATACTTTATTTATCATCTACATTAAATCATTCGTTAAGATCAGGAACCAGAGCAAAAAACTTCTTTCATAATTTTGATCAGATAGCCATATTTCTGTTTATTGCTGCCACATATACACCGCTTTCACTGGTGGTTATTCGAAACGATTGGGGTTGGATTATGTTTGGAATAGAGTGGGGCTTTGCTTTAACAGGTGTTATTCTAAAAGTTCTTATTCCAAATCAATTTGATAAAGGTGTAAATATCTTTTATGTCATCGCTTATTTAGTAATGGGATATCTTTTTGTAATTTTCCTCATACCCTTATATAAACATATGCATCCAATGGGTATTGGATTTATTTTAATTGGTGGAGCTTGTTATACATTAGGAGTATTGTTCTTTAAAATGGAAAAAATAAAGTACAGCCATTTAGTTTGGCATTTGTTAGTTATTGCAGGAAGTGTTTGCCACTGGGTTGCTATTTTTGGATATACGCTTTAACTAAAATATATTTTATAAACAGGACCGATACTAAGTATTTACGAAATTATTTATTCCCCGATTTATACATTAATACTTCGATATTCTCAATGGTAGCTAAGATGCCTTTTGGAATTGAGTCAAGGATTGGTTTTATGATCTCAAAAAACTTAGTTACTTTATTCGATTCATCTACAATCTCAATAACCATAGGCAATTTTTCAGTTAATTCCCAAAATTTTGAAGTATGAATTTTACTGCTGGCTCCAAATCCCATAACTCCTCGCAAAACTGTAGCTCCAGCCATTCCCTCTTCTTTTGCTTTAATTGTTATAATTTCATAAAGTGGCTGATGATCAACAATGTCTGTTGAGCTAACGAAAATCCTTAATAAACTTAAGTTTTTTGTAATATTCATTTTAAATAATTTTAGAAACAATATAACCTAGATAAACTGCTGAAAATCCCAACAAAATACTTAAACCGGTATACATGAGAACATAAAAAAATTGTCCATCTTGCATTAGCTTGAAGTTCTCACTGGTAAATGTAGAAAATGTTGTAAATCCTCCACAGAAGCCTACCATTAAAACCATTCTCCATTCTACAGAAAAAGAAGGATACTTGAGGGCTAATCCTAATAAAAATCCTATAAGTAAACTTCCAATAATATTTATGGATAATGTTCCAATTGGAAATGAAGTATAAGATGACTCCTGAACAATTTTGGAAATATAATAACGGGCGACACTCCCAATAAAACCGCCAGATCCTACAAGTATTAGAGTTTTAAACATAATTATCTTTTAATGAATCCATCTACTGTAAAAAGGCTAAAAATGAAAATGTAAATTACTAAAACCATAGCAACATATGCTTGTGGCTCTCTTAAAATGTACGTAATTGCAATGGTGAATATGGTTGCAATAAAGTTTAAAATCACAGCCATATTTGAAATACTAGTTACCTTGACTTTCAGTGCAGCTAAATTATATAAACCCATAAAGATATAACTTAGTCCTGTCCCAAAAAACCATAAAGCATCAGCATTAAATACCTTATAAAAAACAGGTGTTAAACCAGAATGAACTACACCCAGAAGAATTAAAAGGTAGATTGATATTTTAAATGACTTTTCCAACTTATTCATATTTATTGAAACTAACACGGTACGATTTATGTATACAAATTTACATATCAAAATTTCAAATATGAAAATAATAAGGTACATATTAATCATTTCAATGATTTTAAGTATTTCTTGCAGAAAAAAGGAAATAGATAACCCGATTGATGATTGGTTTCAAGATCCTCCTGTAAGTCCGATGACACAAACCGTGAAAACTGTTATCCCTGTTGGATATGCAGCATCGATGGTAATTATGGATATGAAAGGTTTAAAAAACACGAATGTAAAATCTGTGCAACAAAAAAGTTCAAAACTTCTTTACATTGATACAAATACTGATTATCCATATAAATTTAAAGGGGATGAATACGGGCAAATGATTGTTGCTTACGTTCAAACAGACGAAAATGCTGCTTTGGCTTCTGTTTTTTTTACCGATATGGATATTGTTTCGGGAAGTTACAAATTGCTGAATGTGATTGCTTTTCCTATAATTCTTGATGAATTCGAAGATAAAATTACAGCAGTATATGTTTCTATGGATATAAATATAGATATTGATCCCGCTACTGATACAGGTTATGGTTTAGATTTAACTCCGGCGGAAATTGATTTAAACCTGGGTAAGTTAAATAATGAACGTGTTTACGAAAAAACCTATACAAATATCGCAATTGATCAGAATGCATGGATTATAGATGTTTATCATCAGGGAACTTTTGATAATTTGTTAGATGATGAGTTCAAAATTTATGGTGGTCAGCAAGCTGTAGCTGTTGAAGATTATGATACTGAATCATCAGCGGGTGTGATGCAAATGGCTATGATTGATGTTGGTTTTTCTGCCGATTGTATTAAAAATCCAACAAGTGGATTTGCATTTATGCAAGATGTGGAAGTTGCAACATCAACGAATGATAATGATATTGTTTTTGGGCATGTATTTTATGAGTTTACACCCGACTGTGACGGACGTGTATTGGTTGATATTGGAACAGGCAATTTTCTTTTCTCAATGGGTAAAGAACTTGATCTTGGTTTGTACTAATATTTCTGTAAGTATATAAAAAAAGGGTATTCTTTTTAGAGCACCCTTTTTATATTTTGTCTATTGCATTTTACTTTACTGCGATTTTAATATCCAAGGTAAATTCATCATAGATCATATTATCACCCAGGTTATCAAAAAACTTACCGGAACCATACCTAACATCGTACTTGGTTCTGTCAATGGTAATGGTTGCCATATATCCATCATCCATCTTATTTGCTGTAAAACTTACAGGATTTGTGATGCCTTTTATAGTTAACTTCCCTTTTACTTCAGCCTTACCATCTTTGAATGGAGCACTCTCAGTTAATGTTAATGTTGCAACAGGAAATGTTTCAACACTAAAAAAATCATCAGATTTTAAATGACCTATTAGTTTTCCATTCCATTCGGGATCTTCTAAATCCTTATTAATAAGACTATTCATGTCAATATTAAAGACTCCTCCGGTAATTTTACCATCTTTAACTGATAAAGTTCCGTCTTTAAGTTTAACATAACCCCAATGTTCGCCGGTTACTTTTTTACCTGTCCACTTTAATTCTGACTTAGATGTATTTACAGAAAAATCCTGAGCCCCTGCGATAATACTTATCATCAGAAATGCAATTAAAAAGTTAATCTTCTTCATATTATTCAATTTTAGTTAGTTTCAATTTTTTGTTTTATAACGTTTAGACAATAAAACAAGAATATAAACAAAATGTTTAATCGAAAATTAAGATATGAAAGTCAGGTTTAGTTAATTTATTATAAACTTCCCTTAAAATCGAAGTTAACTTGTGTTTGAAGATTTGAAATTTCTGATATTATTTTTTTTAAGGTAGTTTTCTCAATATCTGATAATTTTTCAATTTGAATTAAATTATCAGGATTTTGTTTTTTCAAAAGTTGGTTGGTTTGAAATCTAAATCTTAACAACATTAAATAGTTATAGGATACATATATTTCGTTATAAAACGACTTACTAACCGAAGACAAAGAATTTAGTTTTTCTAAACGAAGCAGGGTATTTGTTTCGGTGATTTTATGTTTTAAGGAGTATAAACGAATAAAACTAACAATGGGTAATATTATTTTTTTAATATCAAATGCAGAATTATCATCTTCAGAATCTCCAACGATATTTCCAAATAAATTTACTACAGACTTGTATTTAATTATCGGAATTGCCATATGCTGAAAGAATACGGCTTTATTTTCAATTGCCTGAAAAATATAATTCTGAAGATTTATTGTTAACTCCTGGTTACCGTTTATACATCTAAAATCGAAGAAAATACTTGCCTCAAGAATGCTTTTGGGATCGCTGTTATTTATCCAATCTTTAAACTGATTTTTCCATTCATCCAAAGATAAAACCCACTTAGGGTTATTTGCCATTACTTCTCCGTTGCAGTATTTAAATCCAAGTTTATCAAGAGCTTCGGTTATTTTTTTCCCTAACTCAAGAAAATAGGATTTATACACATTGTGATTTCCCTGATCTACATTTTCAAAAATTATGGCATTATCCTGATCGGTAGCGAGTGTTTGTTCCATTCTCCCTTCGCTGCCCACAGCAATAAATGCAAATTTGCAGGGAGGAGTCCCAATGGATTCAATAGCCAGGTTAATTAGTCTGTTTGTAATGGCATCAGTTAATGTTGTAATAATTCGTGTTATGTTTTGAGTTCTAGCACCACTTTCAATAAGAGCCTTTATTAATACAGGTAATTTAATTGTAGTTTTTTCTATTTGCCCAATATCTTCAGCTATTTCAACTTCCCTTACAAGAAAACTAATTGAGTTTCGCTGCATTTCATAAATATCAACATTACTTAATACCCCAATTACTTCCGATTTGCTGTTTTTAACTGCTAAATGCGAAACATTTTCTTTATTAAAAATTAATATAGCTTCATACAATAAAATGCTATCCTGAACACTTATTACAGGAGCAGTCATTATTTGTACAATTGAATTCTGTGGATTTATATTTTGAGCCAGAACTCTTGATCTTAAATCACGATCAGTTACAACACCAATTATAGTGTCTTTTTGAGAAATAAAAACCACATCCTGATTCTTACGAGTCATTGATATA
Organism: Bacteroidales bacterium; assembly: GCA_003446015.1. Lineage (GTDB taxonomy): Bacteria > Bacteroidota > Bacteroidia > Bacteroidales > UBA12077 > UBA12077. Next base: position 13,720 of record DMBU01000193.1, read on the forward strand.
GCTGCTTCAGAGATTGAAGTATCAGAATCACATTTTATCAATTCCTTTATAAAATGTTTTATCGGCTGATTCATCAAAAGGAGAGAAGTTTGGATTTCATCTGAGAGCTTCTCCGTTTCTTTCTCAACTATTTTAGTTTTAGTTATATCTTTAACAATAATGATAAAGCCATCCTGTTTTCCAAAAGACACTTTTGATATAGTTAAAACAACATCTTTAAAGTTTTTATTTGCAGCTTTTAGTCTGGTATCAATAGATTCTGATTTTCCTGAAATTTTAATTCTGGATTTCACATTTACCCACGAAATATCGAATATTTCATCAAATTTTAAGGATAGCACAAAACTGGCTGAACTTCCAAACATAGCATTAAATTTCATGTTCGAAAAAATTATCTGGTCATCCATGATTAGTAATGTACCATCAATTGATGCTTCAACCAGCGATTGATATTTCCTTCGCGATGCTTTTAACTTGTCTTCAATATCTTTTCTCTTTCGTTCAATATCTAAACTTTGTTTAACAACAAATAATATGATAACACTAATAATACCAATAATAATAAATGTAATTTTTATCAGTCGTTTTTCAAGAGCAGAAATTTCTTCTTTTACATCCTCAAGATAAATTCCTGTTCCAATAATCCAGTTCCAGTCCTGATATATTTTTACAAACGATAATTTGGGAACAATGCGCGTTGAATCGTCTTTCCACTGCCACATATAATCAATATAACCTTCACCACTATTTACAACTGTATCAACGGCAACAACAAATAATGCTTTTCCTTCTTGATCTTTATACTCAAGTAATTCCTGGCCATTTAAATCGGTACGATAAGGATGCATAATCATTCGCGGGAAAAGGTCAATTATCCAGAAATAATCTTTATTCTCATCACCATATCTTAATTTACTGATTTTATTGATGGCAGATTCCTGAGCTTCCTCAAGTGTAAGAATATTATTTTTAAAATCCTGATCGTAATCATAAATTAAGCTCCAGGCTGTACTAACAAGTTCCTTAAGCATTTCCCGTTTTTTATTCATAATATTATTTTCAAAAACCGGGAGAATAAAAATATAGATCGATAAAATAAATAGAACAATTGCAAGAATTGAGGGGAAAACTATTCCTACAAAAAATCTTCTGATATCTTTGGGAGATAAATGCATGATTTACCTATTAATTTTCTTTTTGCTTTGGAGGGAATAATTTCTGAATTAAATTCCTTTTTTTCAAGGGTTTGCCCAATAAAATATTAAAATTATTTTCGGCTGTTAAATTTTGATCCCATAACTCAATTGCTTTTTCATAACAATTTATTGTTTGTTCATACTCTTCACGGTGCCGGTATATAATGCCCAGATTCGTGTATGCAACAGATAACCTGCGTTCTGTTTCGTATTGTGCTGTTTCAATTTCTTTAATTCGGTTAGTAAGAAATCGTTCTTTTTCTTTTTCTGTGTATTGATCCAGTCCTTGAAGAAAATCATTCTTCATTAAATCACTTACCTGATTCAAGTTTTTATCGGAGTATATATTTAGCCAATTTTTATAAATGGAAATACTTTTATCAACAGCTATTTCAGCTAATTGTAAAAGTTTATCTCTCGACAGGTCTTTAAACTGATAAAGTCTGTCCTCATATAAGTACATTGTTAAGTAAGCTGCGGCTCTATTGTTATATAATACTCCAACTTCAAATGATTCTTCATAATGGCTTACATTGTTATAAATATATTCAACAGAATCGAGTAGGGCGAAAATATTTACAAAATCATTTTGAATAGCGTAATTATTGTACTTTTCGTATAACTCACGTGCAGGTTTAACTCTGGGATCTTTTGATGAGTTAATATTTTTATAATAGAAATATGAAATTGATATTACGATAAAAGAAAGAGCAATCATCACTAGGATGAGTGCTCTTTTATTTTTATTTGATAAGTAACTCATTATGAGTGTACATTTAATACTAAAAATTTGCGTATTTCAAGTGGTGTTTCAGGTGTAAGTTTTGAAACAACAATATTTGTTATAATTGCCAGTGGAGCACCAATCCATGCAAAAAACCACGCTCCAAGCCATTTTGTTACAAATGCTGCAGCAGGTAAATCGAAACCTTTTGCGCCTGCAACAAAATAAGTAATTGATATAATTGAAACTAAACCTCCGGCAATTAAGCCTGCAATAGCTCCTTGTTTATTAGAACCACTCCACCATATACCTAATAAGAATAATGGGAAAATAGTACATCCTGCTAACGAGAATGCCACAGCTACAAGTTGAGCAATAAGTCCAAGTTTTAATAAGGCAATGGCTGTAACTATAATAGACATTACGATTGTACCTAATCGGGCCATGAATAATTGTTTTTTAGGTGATGATTCAGGGTTAATGATCTTAACATATAAATCATGTGCAAAAGCTGATGATCCGGCAACCAATAAACCTGATACAGTAGAGAAAGCTGCAGATACAGCACCAGCTGCCAATAATCCAACAATTAAAGAATTAATGTTGCCAAGTTGAGCAGTATAAACAACAATTGCATCTTTTGCTAATTTTCCAACTTCTGGATTTGCTGATAACATTTTACCAAATGCAGAATAAGCAGGAGCACTCCAGTATAAAATACAAATAAAGAATAATCCCCAAACAACGGACCAACGAGCATCGCGTGCTTTAGGTACTACGTAAAAACGTTGAATAACATGTGGTAAACCCGCTGTTCCTACCATTAATGAGAAAGCAATTGCCATCCATTGAAAAAAGGTTTGACCTGTTGCAGGATCCCACGGCATTGCAAATTCCGGTGATGGAACAATTGCAAACTCATGTCCTAATGCATTAAACATGTGATTAGCTTCAGAAATATTAACACCTGATACGATATCAGAAACTACAGATCCATATCCAATTTGTGGTAATAACCAGAAATAATCGAATTTAAATGATAATATAAAAAGAGGTATTAAAAACGATATAATAATAATTACATATTGTATTTGCATATTTTTAGTTACACCAAGCATTCCTGAAATTAAAGTATAAGCCAATACAACGGTACCACCAATAATTACTGCCCAGGTATAATCTATTCCGAGTATCCATTTAAACATTAATCCAATTCCTCCGAACTGACCAACACAATATGAAATTGAAATCAGGATAGCAATAATAGCACCTACAGCTCTTAAGCCTTGAGAATAATATCGATCGCCAATAAAATCGGCAGCCGTATATTTCCCATATTTACGAATCTGTCCTGCCATTAGAATCAGTAATAAAACATAACCTCCGGTCCAGCCAACAACATATGATAGTCCATGATAACCAGAACCATACATAATTGCTGCCATACCAAGAAACGAAGCAGCACTCATCCAGTTTGAAGCAATCGCCATTCCAGATCCAACCCTTGATATACTTCGTCCGGCAGCATAAAAGTCTGCAGTATCTTTTGCTCTAAAAAATATGCCAACTAAAACGAATACACATAAAATGGTTATAAGAATAATAGCAGGACCAACTTTAAAACCACCTTCTAATTGCGTTGAAGCACCTGCTGCAAATAATAACGAAGGTGTAAGTAATAATATAATAGGTAATATAAACTTTTTCATCTTTATCAATTTTGAAATGTTATTATTTACTCCTCAATGTCTAATCTCAGATACATTTTATCTATACGCACACAGTATAACCAGCATAAGAAAACAAATAATACAAGTAAGAATACTGCAGTATAAAAATAATGGAATGGAAATCCGAGAAATTTAAAATCAGTTAAGAACGACTGATTATGTATTAAATACGTCGACATTATTGCAGGAATAAGTTCTTTATTTTCAGCTTTAAATAATTCCATTTCAGATGATACCAATTCCAGTGAAACAATTTTTGTTCTTGGATCATTGGATTGAAGTCCTAAAATATTACTTCCCAATTCAGACAAAGAATTTTTCAATTCAATATATTGAGGATCAGATATTGATGTAATTTCTGTCTTTAAATTTTCAAATTCTTTTGTTTTAATGAGTAATTGTTCTTTTTGAGAGGAATCGGCTAACTGATAGCTAACCCAGCTTACAGCATTATTTAATGCTTCTTTTTCGTTTGGTTTACAAAATCCTTTACCTAATACTGAAAGCGAAGTATGAGCAAATATCTGCATTTGTTCTGTACTAGCGTTTTCTGATAAAATATTTTCCCAAACTTTTTCATAATTTGTATATGCTACTTCGGGAGTAGGTTTTTCAATAACTTTTAAAAGATATTGAAACCCAAAAATCGCTACAGCCCATACCAGGATAAGTTTTATAGCTAAATTCCTGTTTAATTTAGCCTGGACAGTAGTAGGTTTAAAAAAACTAATGTGATAATCATTTTGATTAGGGTCCATGTTCTTTACGTTTAATTGTTTGTAACTAAGGTTCGACTAAGATAAATTTTTATTGCAGATTTTAATGCAATTGAAGTTTTTTTTTATGAGCATAATTGTTAATAAAATCGGAAAACTTTATCTGGTAAAGGATTGATAAAAAGGGATTTACTTATACAGATAGTTGGATGTGTAGATTGCTATTTTAACAAAACCGGATCGCTTAAAATTTCTTTTGCACCTAAATAAAAGAAGTATGCACTAAAGGTCATAAGTGTATGACTAATATCAAAATGATTGAACCATGGAGAAAATCCCCACTTATTCATGAAAAACAAAGCTCCTAAAGCTGAAAATCCAACAGCTATCAAAAATAGCTTGCTTCCCTTTTTTTTGCTTTTCAGAAAAACGACTAAATTAAAACCAAATACGATAATTAATAAACCGTATGCTGAATGTACTTCAACAAAAAAGAAATTAAGACTTGCAAATGTTATGGTTACAAAAGTTGCTAACTCAATGATATTAAAATATGCAAAAAAAGTACCGACCTTTTTATTAATTAAAGGTCTTGCATATTCAATTGAGGCTCGTTCCACTAACATGATTGAAAACATACTGGTTAGCCATCCGGGTAATTTCCAGGGATTAGCCACATCCTTTAATAATTCTTCGCCAAATATATTTGACAGAACTCTCACAAAACCTTCAGGAGCTTCCCATTGAGCATTAAATAAATAAAGAAATCCATGACCAATTAATCCGCCAATGGTAGTTGCAATACCCATACTCAAAAAATAATAAGTTAAATATAAATGAACCTTATTTTTAACATCTATCTTATTTAACTTATAAAAAGCATAAAAGCATACCAATGAAACCATTAAGTCAGTAAATGTTGTTACCGGCTCATCAATTCGTAGTCCAAATGGGAATATTGAAGGTTGTTCGTAATACATATTTTTATTTGGCTTGTAAAACAAATATAAATAATTCAATTACAGAAAACAATTGATTAAGTTCTAATATAATTAGATGCATTGTATAAATTAAATCGACTATTAATTATATTTGCTGTTCTAAACTCAAATCTAATAATTTTGAAGAGATCAGGTATAATAATCGTGTTAGTTTTATTGGTTCACTATATTACTTTTAGTCAAACCGAGGAATTTAAGCCTTTATATTCATTTGGTATAAAACAAGGAATAAATTATTCAACGGTTAACTTTTCACCAGGAATTGATCAGGGTTTAACACTTGGCTATACTGGTGGTTTAGCTTTTAAATATCAAAGTGAAAAAAACTGGGCTATTCAGTTAGAGCTAAATTACATTCAAAAAGGATGGAAAGAGAATTTAGATACCATAAGTAATTCATACAATAGAAAGTTAAACTATATTGAACTTCCTTTAATTACACATATTGTATTAGGTAAGCGACAGCTTAAATATTACATTAATCTTGGAACTTCATTCGCTTATTTTTTGTCGGAGCAAGAAAATGTAACTGTAAATAATGAGATGTACAGACGTGAGTATTATGAAAAGGAGATTGAAAATTATTTTGATTATAGTGTTTTAGGTGAGTTTGGTGTGGTTTATAACACAGGAATAGGAGAATTCCAAATTGGAATAAGATATCAGTTAACCTTAACAGATTTATTTAAAACTACTTCTACAACCATATTTGATAATTCACAAAATCAATTATGGAACCTTTCATTAACATACTTTTTCTTCGATAATAAATAACAATCCATTGAACATATTTGAATACTGAGCGTTTAGTTTTTGAAATAATTAAAATAATAGATTATGAAAAAAACTTTAACATTTATAGTATTAATGATATTCTCTATGACACTAATAGCACAAACGAAATCATTTTATGATTTTACGGTTAAAAATATCGATGGTGAAGACTTTAGCTTATCATCTTTAAAAGGTAAAAAAGTATTGGTAGTAAATACAGCATCAAAGTGTGGTTTTACTCCTCAATATGAAGATCTGCAAAAGTTATACGAGAAGTATAAAAGTCAGAATTTCGTTATCATAGGTTTTCCGGCCAATAATTTTATGAGTCAGGAGCCGGGAACTAATTCCGAAATTAAAGAGTTTTGCAGCTCAAAGTATAGCGTTACTTTTCCAATGATGGCAAAGATTTCAGTAAAAGGAGATGATATTCATTCATTGTATAAGTGGTTAACTGAAAAAGAGCAAAATGGAGTTATGGACTCTAAAGTAAAATGGAATTTTCAGAAATACATGATTAGTGAAGATGGAAAACTGGTTGATGTAGCTTATTCGAAAACCAATCCTTTGGATGAACAAATCGTGAACTGGATTAAAGAATAAAAATAAGTAAGTGAGTTTATAGAAATTAAAACTTATCTATAAATCGTATTTGGTGCATACCAGATACGATTTTTTTATTTTTTTATTTTTTATAGGGTAAACCTTTATATTACAATCATATCTTATAAATGTAATTGTAACCCTAAATTTAAAATATTATGATAAAAAGACTAATTTACCTTGCATTTGTTTTCTTTGCATTATCATGCAGTAATACAAGAAATAACACAGAAAACTTTCCAGCTTTAACAGGAAATTATCTTGGACAGGAATTACCCGGCGATTCAGCTAAGTTATTTGCCCCAGGAATAATATCTACAGGTATGGCCGATAGAGATATAGCTATAACACCCGACGGAACGGAACTTTTCTTTACCCGAACCATTGGAACTTCAGGAATCTTTACAATTTTTCATACGAAAGTGATCAATAATGAATGGTCAAAACCAGAAGTGTTCGAGTTTTGTAGAGATACAAGGTATAAAAACACTGAACCCTTTGTATCGGGTGACGGAAAAAAACTATTATTTGTTTCAAACAGGTCTGAAGCCGATACTGTTGCTTCTTATGATATTTGGGTTTCCGAAAAAGATGAAAACAATAACTGGACACAACCATATAACCTGGGTAAACCTGTTAACACTGACCAAAATGAGTTCTTCCCGACACTTACTAAAGACGGTACTATATATTATAATCATTTCGATCCAGAGTCAGGTGATGAATTTATTTATCGTTCCAAATTGGTAGATGGTAAATATTCAACACCCGAAAAGTTGAATGAAAAAATAAACGGTGGCAGAGCACGATTTAATGCATTTATATCACCCGACGAGAGTTTTATTATTATCCCAACTTTTGGTATGCCAGATTCATATGGAGCCACTGATTACTACATAGTATTCAGAGATAATGAAGACAATTGGAGCGAGCCAATAAATATGGGCGATCAGGTAAATAGCTCCAATGGGCAGGAATGGTCGGCATCTTTATCTCCCGATGGTAAATATTTGTTTTTTATGTCGGCCAGAATACCTGAAAATAATTTAACGATTTCAGCATTTACATCTGATAATTTTAATGAATTACATAACTCTCCACAGAACGGTTTATCTGACATCTATTGGGTAAAATCCGGACTGATTGATGAATTAAGACAAAAAGCTAAATTCTAAATGAATTAAAATGAAAAAATTAATAATTAGTTTATTTCTTATTCCTTTTTTCTGTTATTCACAAAATACCATTCATTACCCTGACGATGTTTTACCAACGGATAGTGCCTTATTATTTGCACCTGGATTAATTAATACCGGGTTATTTACAAGAGATTTTACTATGTCGCCGGATCGACAAGAAATATATTTTTCTATATTGTCTGGTAGGAATGCATTTATTATGGTCTCAAATTATAAAAATGAAAAATGGAATGAACCTGAAATAGCTTCATTTTCGGGAAGTAATCAGTTCTTTGATTTTGAGCCTCATATATCTGCTGATGGTAATAAAATTTACTTTTTAACTACGCGTCCAACAGAAGGTCAGGAAATAAAACCAGGATGGCAAAATCAGAATATTTTTGTTGTTGATAGAACAAAAGATGGATGGAGCGAACCATATGATATTGGATCGCCTGTAAATACAATATATAATGAGTTTTATCCTTCAGTTTCAGAAAATAATAATTTCTATTTTACGCATAGCACAGATACAAAGGATGCAGCATTATATGTTTCCGAATATCAAAACGGGAAGTATTGCGAACCTCAAAAATTATCATTTGGTAACGATAGTATGTTAATGCTATATAATGCAACTGTTTCAAGAGATGAAAGTTTTATTTTAACTTGTGGTTCACCAAAAGATAATCCAGGAAAATCAAATTACTACGTTTCATTTAATTTAGGAAATCACAATTGGAGTGATTTAATTGATATCACTAATTATATTGGATATGAAGGTGGAGCTGCAGCATCCATTTCTTTATCACCGGATGGAAAATACATTTTCTTCAGTGCAATTGTTGCTGATGAAAAAAATACAGCAGTTTATGCAGGAATGACCCTCTCTGAAATTAAAGAAAATAGAATAAAACCTCAAATTGGATCATCGAATGTTTACTGGATAAGTTCAAAATTTATTAGAGAGCTACAGAAGATGAAATTATAGAAAAAATATATTCTAAAAATTGATTTACCGCAAAGACGCAGAGTCGCAAAGAAATATTATAAAAGTATACTTAGCGCCTTGGCGAATTGTCTGTATGTTAATTCATTTTTCTTAGTTTTCGCAAAATCTGGCAATAACCGTATAAGCGTTTTGCAGACCTAATTCTCCTGCAACACTCATATCCATGCAACCATTTTCAGTTTCTTTTAGATAAATGTAGGTTAAGCCCCGGTTATAATATGCTTCGGCAAATACAGGCTCCTGCTGAATTACCTTATTAAAAACATCTATTGCTTTACGATAGTCGCGTGTTTTTAAATGTGTATTAGCCAGATTATATGCCGAGAATATAAAACCAGGTTCTATTTCAAGCGATTTTAAATAATCATGAATAACCAAATCATAATCCTGAATACTTTCTGTTGATTTTATGGTATTACCGGTAGTTGTATTTCCCATTGGATTGATTAGAATAACTTCGTTTTCCTGTTCCAAAAGTTTCATGTAATCAATCATTTCCGACCTCACATTAGCTCGACAGTAATACAACATGAAGTTGTCAGGGTCGAATTTCAATGCCAGGTCAAGATCGGAGAGGGCTCCATTATAATTTTTATTTAAACTCTTATATATACTGCTTTGAATCAGATTCTCTGTTTTATTATTTGTTATAATATATTCATTATCCAATCTTTCAATCTCACTATTTATAATATCTGTTTCAAAAACTTCTTCAATTTCATTTTCAATAACTAAATTTAATTCTCGATATCTGCCTTTTAAACCTTCAATGGGTTCATAAAGCACAGCTAATCGTTCAAAATAGGTGCTATTTGTTTTTCCAAAAACCATTTTAAAATTATTTTCAGGAATAATACGTTCGCTGAAATTAGGGTTATTATAAAAACGACTACTAGATTTAAGAGTAATTAAGCTTTGAAAGTTTTCTGTTGTATCGGCATAACTGATATAAGTCTCTTGATTTTGTTTTACATTTTTAATTATTTGATCGGCTCTTTCTCGGTCGGTTATAGCTCCATTCAGATCATGTAATCGTTGCCGAACAATTGACCTGTTAATATATGCTTTGGCAAAATCGGGATAAATTTCAATCGCCTGTGTAAAATCAATAAAAGCACCTTGAAGATCATTGGATTCTAATTTTATTAACCCCCTGTTAAAATATGAAAGAATATTTTGAGGATTTAAGATGATAACTTTATCTAAATCTTTTATTGCTTCTTTGCTTTTTCCTGTTTCATTTTTTATTAATGCCCGGTTAAAAAGAGCCATTGAGTTATCAGGTTCAATTTGTATGGCTGTATCTAAATCCATTATTGATTGATCAACTCTTTTAAGGTGATAATTAGAAAGTGATCTGTTAATATAAGCACCTGCATTTAAGGGATCTAATTCTATTACTTTATTATAATTTACAATTGCTGTATCAAATTTATGCCACTCCGAATAAAGAATCCCTCTGTTCATGTATACATCAGTAAAATCGGGATCAATCTCCAGAGCCTTTTCATAATCAGAAAGAGCTCCAAGCGTATCTTCCAATAAATTTCTGGCTAATCCTCGATAAAAGTATGCTCTTTTATTCTTCTTCAACATTTCAAGCGATTTATTAAAATCGCTTACCGCCTGTTTATATTGATTAATTTTTATCTTACAAAAGCCACGAGTTATATAAAAATCTGGTTCAATAGCATTTAATTTTATGGCATCGTTAAAATCGTTAATAGCCAGGAAGTACTTTTTCAAATTAATTCTTGTATAGCCTCTGTATCTTAATGCATCTGTATGGTTTGGCTTAAGCTCAACAGCCTTATTATAATCTTGCTCGGCTCCCATATAATCCATTAAATTATATTTTGCTATTCCGCGCAAAAAGTATGGCTCAGAAAACTCGGGTTTAACTTTAATAACAATATTAAATGATTCTATAGCTTCGTTATATTTTTCTGCATACAATTGAGCACGTCCTCGATCTAAATAATGATTAATATTCAGTTGGCCTTGTGCAACAATGGTAACTAAGACAAAAACGAGGAGTATCGATTTTTTCATGCAGTTAGGAAAGTACTTATACGGTGTAAATTAAATTAAGGATTTTTGAAAGCTCCATTTCATCCACTTCATCAAACTGATTATATTCGTTACTATCAACGTCTAATACACCAATAATATTTCCTTCTTTGTTTTTTAAAGGAATTACAATTTCAGATTTCGACCGAGAGTCGCAGGCAATATGTCCCGGAAACTGCTCAACATCAGGTACAACAATAGCTCTTTTCTGATTTATACCAGCCCAGCAAACACCTGTATCTTTTTTAAGTTCCTGGCATGCAACAGGGCCTTGATATTGACCAACAATTAATTTATCATCTTTTAAAAAGTAAAAGCCTGTCCAGAAGAAGTATTCCATTTTATTGTGTAATACAGCAATAATCGACGACATTCGGGCAAATGGATCATTTGTTTTTTGAAGTAACTCTTCTAACTGTTTGTATATTCTCTCGTAACGTCCTTGTTTTTTCTTCTTATCCATGATATTGTGATTTTGAATTTCAAAGGTAATAATTTTTATACTTGCTAAAACTTAAAACTTAAACATAGATGTTCCTAAATTGTTAATTAAACTTAATTTATCTTTGCTAGTCAATAGAGCATCAAAATACTCAAATGCGTTTACAGATAATCAAAAACCTTGATATAAAGGAAACCAGAACTTTTTATTTACACATGACATTCTCGATTATTGACGGAATGATTCGTGCAGCCTTGTTATTAAATGAATATGTGTTTATAAAAAGTTTGAATGGTTCAAGTTACCAATTAAGCTTTTTGTTTCAATCGAGTGTAGTTGTACTATTGCTCTCCGTTTTATTTAACGAAATGATTTTTAGAGCAAAAAGAAAGCGCAGACTTTTACGCAGGGCCGGTTTTTTAACTCATTTTCCATTGCTTATTTTATTGTTTTTCCCCAGAACACCTGAAATGTATGCTATAAATTCCATTTATCATTATGTCTTTCTTTTTGTATTTTTCACGTATTATTTGTCATACCCGATCGTTTTGCCAACCATTAATTTGTTCTTAAAAAACGCATATTCTAATGATAATTTTGGAAGGCTTTACGGAATATCATCTTCAATACGACAAATAATGATGATGCTTACATTCTTTGCCTTAGGATTATTGCTCGATGCCGACCCTTTTTCATTTACCTGGTTTTTTCCCTTCTTAGGTTTACTTGGGTTTTTTAGCATTGTTCTTTTTTCGAGAATTGAATACATTCCTAAAACTATCCCTGAAATTTCGGAAGGATTAATTAAAGCTGTTTTTACTTCGTTTAAGAAAATGGTAAACATTCTTAAAACCAATAAAGCATATCTTGATTTTCAGATTGCGTATATTTTTTATGGTTTTAGTTTTATGAGCACCCGTTCTGTAATCAATATTTTTTATGATAAGGAGCTTTCGCTAAACTATTCCAGCGTTGCGTTTTATCAAAATGCCTATAATATTATTGCTATAATCCTGTTACCTTTTTTTGGTAAACTAATCGGTAAAATTGATCCACGCAGGTTTACAATAATTCCATTTATCTCGATGGCCGGATATATATTATTTATTGCTCTTTCTTCAAAATTTTCATATCATATTGAGATTTGGAATATCCAGATTTATATCATGTTAGTGATTGCAACCATATTCTTCGGTTTTTTTAATGCTACCATGCTTTTATCATGGAATATAGGATCATCCTATTTTGGAAGCAACGAAGCAGCAGGCGATTATCAGTCTATCCATTTATTTGCAACAGGTTTACGAGGAGCAATTGCCCCAATAATTGGAATTGCACTTTATGAGTGGTTCGGATTCTCGTTAACTTTTGGAATTGCTGTAATTTCGCTTCTCGTAGCTATTTATATTTTGCGGTGGTCGTACAAAAAAAGAATAGTTCATGGTTCCTAGTACCTTGTTTCATTCTTTGAATTTAAGATTTAGAGTTTAATTGTAATTTGTTTTTTGTATTTTGTGATTTCTAAAAAAATGTTCATACTATGAAAAAATCTATTTTAATTTTAAGTATAATGAGTTTTATGATTTCTTGCCAGCAAAAAGAAAAAGTTGATTTAATTGTAACAAATGCAAAAATTTATACTGTTGATAAGGATTTTTCGATAGTAGAAAGTGTTGCAATTCATGAAGGTAAATTTGTACAGGCAGGTAAAACAGATGAAATCTTGACTAAATATACATCAGATCAAATCCTGAATTTAGAAAACAAGTTTGTTTTTCCCGGATTTATTGATGCGCATAGTCACTTTTTTGGTTATTGTATGACCTTGTTACAAGCTGATTTGCGAGGAACAAAATCTTTTGATGAAATCTTAGAAATAATTAAAAACCATGATGCCAAATATAACAATGATTGGGTTTTAGGTCGTAGTTGGGATCAAAATGACTGGGAAACTAAAGAATTTCCAACCAAAGAAAAGCTGGATAAGTTATTCCCTGACAAGCCCGTTTATTTAACCCGTGTTGATGGTCATGCTGCTATAGTAAATTCTAAGGCACTTGAGTTAGCCCAAATAAATGAAAAAACAAATATTGATGGAGGTAAAATTATTATCAATAAGGGAGAACCTACAGGTGTGTTAATCGATAATGCCATGGAACTTGTTTCTGTGCTAATTCCTGATCCTGATAAGGAATCTACAATTAAAGCTCTTAAACAAGGTGAGCAAGATTGTTTTCAAGTAGGATTAACTTCTGTATGTGATGCAGGCCTGTTTAAAAATGAAGTGTTGTTAATTGATTCACTTCAAAACAATTCAGAAATGAAAATGCGTATTTACGCAATGCTTGAACCTAACGAGGAAAATATAAATCACTTTGTTAAAAATGGAATTTATAAAACAGATCATTTAAATGTGAGATCAATTAAACTTTATGCTGATGGAGCATTAGGTTCGAGAGGTGCAAGTTTAATTGAACCATATAATGACGATCATGGAAATACCGGACTTATAATTAAATCAAAAGATTTTTACCATGAAATGTGCAAACTTGCTTATGAAAATAATTATCAGGTAAATACACATGCTATTGGCGATAACGCTAACAGACTAATGCTTGATATTTATGCAGAATATTTAAAGGAACCAAACGATAAACGCTGGAGAATTGAACATTCACAAGTTATTCATCCTGATGATGTTGATAAATTTGGTAAGTTTAATATTATTCCTTCAATACAGGCAACACATTGTACATCTGATATGTATTGGGCCGAGGAGAGGTTAGGAGAGGAACGAATAAAAAATGCATATATATATAAGGTATTATTAAATCAAAATGGATGGATCCCAAATGGAACTGATTTCCCAGTAGAAAAAATTGATCCAATATTAACTTTCTATGCTTCTGTTGCACGTAAAGATATTGAAGGATATCCCAATGGAGGTTTTCAAATTGAAAATGCATTAACTCGCGAAGAAACATTAAAATCTATGACCATATGGGCAGCAAAAGCAGCTTTTGAAGAAAACGAAAAAGGAAGCATTGAAGCAGGAAAATTTGCAGACTTCATTGTAACAGATGAAAATATTATGGAAATTGATGAAAATGAGATTCCATATATTAAAATCTTAAAAACCTATAGTTCAGGAATGTTATTATGGGAATATAAATAAAGGGATTAGCTTAGTATTATTATAACATTTTTATACTTTTGCAGCTCCGAATAAATTTCTATTCGGAGTTTTAATTTTGTGAATATGGGGTTTAATGAAGAAATATTGCGTAGAAGAACATTCGGAATTGTTAGTCATCCGGATGCAGGGAAAACAACATTAACAGAAAAATTATTGTTGTTCGGTGGCGCAATACATGTGGCTGGAGCTGTAAAGAGTAATAAAATTAAAAAGACTGCTACATCAGATTTTATGGAAATTGAACGTCAACGTGGTATTTCTGTGGCAACATCGGTTATGGGATTTGAATATCAGGGTCGTAAAATTAATATACTTGATACTCCCGGCCACCAGGATTTTGCCGAGGACACGTTTCGTACATTAACAGCTGTTGATAGTGTTATTATTGTTATCGATTCTGCAAAAGGAGTAGAACCACAAACCCTAAAATTAATGGAAGTTTGTCGCATGCGAAAAACTCCTGTTATGGTTTTTATAAACAAACTTGATCGTAGTGGTAAAGATCCCTTTGAATTATTAGATAATATTGAAAATGAATTAAAAATTCATGTTCGTCCTTTAAGCTGGCCTATAAGTAATGGTCCTACTTTTAAAGGTGTTTATAATATTTATGAAGAAAAACTTAATCTTTTTAGCGGAGAAGATAAACAAACCATAGCTGAATCTATTGAATTAAAAGATATTAGCTCTCCAGAGTTAGAAGATTATATTGGGAGTAAATTCGCAAAAACATTGCGCGATGAATTGGAATTAATTACCGAAGTTTATCCAAAATTTGAAGTTGAAACCTATTTAAAAGGCGATTTAGCTCCTGTGTTTTTTGGAAGTGCACTCAATAACTTCGGAGTTCAGGAACTTCTTAATTGTTTTGTTGATATTGCTCCATATCCAAGACCAGTGCATGCCGAAGAAAGAGATATTGATCCTTTTGAAAATAAATTCTCGGGATTTGTATTTAAAATTCATGCCAATATGGATCCAAATCATCGTGATCGTATTGCTTTTGTTAAAATATGCTCAGGAACTTTTAAAAGAAACACGAACTATTTGCATGTGCGTGCAGGGAAAAATTTAAAGTTTCCAACACCAACAGCTTTCATGGCTGAAAAAAAATCTATAATAGATGAAGCTTTTCCTGGCGATATCATTGGTATACATGATACAGGGAATTTTAAAATTGGAGACACTCTTTCGGAAGGTGAGCAAATTCATTTTAAAGGAATTCCAAGTTTTTCTCCAGAAATGTTCAGATACGTAGAAAATGCTGATCCGATGAAATATAAACAATTGGCGAAAGGTTTGGATCAGTTAATGGACGAGGGTGTTGCTCAGCTTTTTACGAATAAATTTAATGGTCGAAAGATTATTGGTACTGTAGGTCAATTACAATTTGACGTTATTCAGTTTCGTTTAGAACATGAATATGGAGCAAAGTGCAAATATGAATCAATTCAAATGCATAAAGCTTGTTGGATTAAAACAAAAGACAAAGAGCAATTAGAAGATTTCAGAAAAAGAAAATTCGCAAATATTGCTATTGATAAGCACGGACGTGAGGTATTTTTGGCTGACTCACCTTATTCATTGCAAATGGCACAAGAAAAATTCAATAAAATAGAATTTCATTTTACATCTGAATTTTAATTTGCATTAAACCATTTTAAGATATTTAAGTCTGTTTTGTTGGGAATCTAAATTGATTAATCGTGAGAAAATATCTTTACTTATTATTTATTATTTTTATTAGTATTCAGTCTACAGCCAAGTCAATAAATAACAAAAAACGTACATTAGAAATATCTAAAGTCTCAGAATCTCCTAAAATTGATGGTAATTTAAGCGATCAATGCTGGTCAAATGCAGCTTTAGCAAAAGACTTTTTTCAGTATGAACCTTATAATGGAAAAGCACCTTCTTTGCCAACAGAGGTTCGTGTAGTTTATGATGATCATGCTATTTATTTTGCTGCTAAATTAATAGATAATAACCCTGATAGTATTCTTCGTGAATTATCAAATCGTGATTCTTTTGATGGAGCCAATGCCGATTTATTTGCTGTGGTAATTAATACGTTTAACGACGGAATTAATGCAGTCAATTTTTTAGTTTCAGCTTCAGGAGTTCAGTCTGATGAAAAAATTACCGGTGATGATGGTGATTCAAATTGGGATGCTGTTTGGGAAAGTGCAGTTAAAATAACTAATGAAGGATGGAATGTCGAAATAAAAATCCCTTATAGTGCGTTGCGTTTTCCAAATAAAGAAAATCAAACCTGGGGGATTCATTTTTGGAGGAACATTAGAAGATACCGTGAATGGAGTTCATGGAACTATATAGACATCAATATAAATGGCCTTGTTAACCAAATGGGAGAATTAACAGGAGTAAATGGAATTGAGCCTCCCTTGCGTTTATCAGTTACTCCATATGTTTCTGCATATTTGCAAAACGATGCCGACGATAATTCATGGGGAAATGATTTTAATGCCGGAATGGATTTAAAATGGGGTATTAACCAAAGTTTTACGCTGGATATGATATTAATCCCGGATTTCGGACAGGTGCAATCCGACGATGAAGTGTTAAATCTTTCTCCATATGAAATAATGTATTCCGAAAAAAGACCATTTTTTACAGAAGGCACAGAATTGTTTAATAAAGGGGATATTTTTTATTCAAGAAGGATAGGTGCAAAACCTAAAGCTCATGATGATGTTGAAGATTTATTAAATGAAAATGAGGAAATTAAAGAAAATCCTTTGGAATCCAACTTAATAAATGCAACCAAAATATCAGGAAGAACCGACGGTGGACTGGGAGTGGGCTTTTTCAACGCAATGACAAGTGCTTCGGAGGCTGTTATACAAGATACAATTACCGGAGAAAAAAGAAAATATAAAACACAAGGCTTTGTTAACTATAACATGCTTGTGTTAGATCAAACCTTAAAAAATAATTCATACCTTAGTTTTGTAAATACAAATGTACTCCATGCAGAAGAGAATTTTACTGCCAATGTTACGGCTACCGAATTTAAATTAATGAATAAGGAAAATTCTTATCAAATAGTTGGACGGGGAGGCATTAGTCAAAAATATACCGATTCAACTGAACTTGGACATACGTATCTTATTGAATTTTCAAAGACAAAAGGAAATTTCCTGTTTGAATTATTGCATAACACCGAGTCGGATACCTATGATCCTAATGATATGGGTTATTTACAGCAAAATAATGAATCTACCTGGTATGCCGAATTAAATTATAACATTAATGAACCATTCTGGAAAGTTCTAAACTGGAAAAATGAAATCAATTTTGTATATCAAAATCTTTATGCTCCCAGAAAATTCTCGCAGTTCGAAATTAACCTTTCATCTCGCACAACATTTGCTAAAAAATATTTGCATGTCGGAACATTTTTTCAATTTAATCCCATAGAAAATCAGGATTATTTTGAACCTCGTGTAGAAGGATGGAAATTTACAAGACCCAGATCGGGAGTTAATGAAACATGGATTTCAACTGACTATAGAAAAGCACTTGCAATTGACGTCCGGGTGGGAGGATGGAAAGCATTTGATTACAACAGATATGGATATTGGCTGGATATAGGTCCACGTATTAGATTCAATGATAAATGGTTATTTACTTATAATTTTAATATAGGAAGCGATTTTAATACCTATGGCTATGTTGAAGATTATGAAGATGCAAGCAACAACACTGTAATCAATTTTGGTGAACGTGATGTTGAAACTATTATAAATACTATAAATACAAGTTATATTTTCAACAGTAAAATGTCGCTAAGCTTTAGGGCACGTCATTATTGGAGCAGAGTTGAATACACCGATTTTAACGAACTGCAAAACGATGGAAATTTAAGTCCTTCTATAGGATATGATACATACGGCGAAGACGAAAATTACAACTACAATGCATTTACCATCGACATGAAATACTTATGGAGGTTTGCTCCGGGCAGTGAATTATCATTAGTTTGGAAAAATGCAATTTATACCGATGAGACAAAAATTATAAATAACTTTTTCGATAATTTAAATACTACATTTGAATCATCGCAAATTAATAGCATCTCACTTAAAATATTATATTATTTAGATTATCAGTACTTGAAACGGGATAAATAATGTTTATCATAGAGCTCAATGTCTTCATGCTCTATTTTTAAAACAAGTAAAAAACTGGTATTACCACGAAAACAAAATGCATTCAAATTTGTATACATATTATGGAATCCATTTAATATGGTGTGATTAGAGAGCATAATGTAAATCGAAATATTAAATGTACTGGTTTGTGCGATCAAATATAATTCAATTTAAAATATACAATAACAGATTAAAACAGAACCTTAAATTAAAGGTTCAATTTTCATTGATTTATGTAATCATCTAATCTGTTTAATATTAGCGGGTTCTAACAATTTAACAACCACAAGTTGATTTTAGCATTTGTGGAAATATAAATTTAAAAGTTAAAGTTATGGGCTGCGAAAGTTGTGATTTTAAAAATAGAATTAAAGAAGAGTTTAATGCAATCAAAGTAACTGAAAAATATTTAAATTCTTGTACTAAATTAAATTCTTATAGTTGGTTAGACGAACTTCCCGACACATCTGAGAAATCAAATCTTGTTGAAGTGCGATTCAAAAACACAAGAAAAGAGTTTTTCGAAAATTCAAACAAGTTAAGGTTAACAAGAGGCGATATTATAGCAGTTGAAGCTATGAAGGGCCATGATGTTGGAATTGTTACTTTGCTGGGTAGTATGGCATTATTGCAGTTTAAGAGAAAAACAGCCGATCTGCAAAATTACATGATACGTAGGATCTATCGAAAAGCAACACCAGATGATGTAGAAAAGTGGAAAAGAGGCAAAGAACAGGAAAATTCAACTATGATAAAAGCACGGGAAATTGCTAATAATCTTAAGTTGGACATGAAAATTAGTGATGTTGAATATCAAGGCGATAATACTAGAGCCATATTCTATTATATTGCCGAAGGCCGAATCGACTATAGAGAGTTGATAAAAGTTTTTGCTAAGGAGTTTAACATTCAAATTGAAATGAAACAGATTGGGGCAAGGCAGGAGGCTGGACTTATAGGAGGATTAGGCTCATGCGGTAGAGAGTTATGTTGTTCAACCTGGAAAACCAATCTGAATTCAGTTCCTATAGATGTTTCCAGAATACAGGATTTATCACCGAAAGCACAATTCCTTACAGGGAAATGCGGAAGACTTAAATGTTGTTTAATGTACGAGTTGGATGATTATTTAGAAGCATGGGAAGATTTTCCTGAACATCTTCTTCAACTTGAAACTGAAAAAGGAATTGCATACAAGCAAAAACTTGATGTGCTAAATAAAAAGGTCTGGTATTCTTACAAAAATGATTACACATCAGAACTTATTCCTGTAACAACAATAAGGATCAGAGAAATCATTATGATGAACAAAAAAGGTCAAAAACCAAAAGATTTAGATCAATCATAAAAAATTGAGCACTATCTCATAAACTGTATAAATAAAAATATCGGTAGTTGCAACCACCGATATTGTTTAGTATTTGATTTTATAAACAAAAAAATAAAAATCAAAGCAGGTGTAATTTATCTTAAGTTTAAAATGTCTACATGTTTTTCTGCATGGTAAGACGACCTGATAAGGGGACCGCTTTCAACATACTTGAATCCTTTCGAAATGCCTAGTTCTTTATACGCTTTGAAAACTTCAGGTTTTACATACTCTACCAATTTGGTATGTCGCTCCGAAGGTGGCAGATACTGCCCTATGGTCAATACCTTTACACCAACCTGTAATAAATCATCCATAGTTTTGGAAACTTCATCAAATTTTTCACCTAAACCAAGCATAAACCCGCTTTTAGCTACTTGCCCCGATTGAGCTATATATTCCAGAACTTTTAAACTTTTCTCATATGTAGCTAAACTCCTTATATTAGGACTGATTCTTTCAACGGTTTCAATATTGTGAGAGATAACTTCTGGTTTTTCGTAGATTATCAGATCTAACAAATCATGATTATTACTAAAATCCGGAATTAAGGTTTCCATGCTTATGCCTGGGTTCATTTCTCTCACTGTTCTGATGGTATAAGCCCAGAATTTGGCTCCTTGATCTTCCAGATCATCCCTGGCAACTGAAGTTATAACACAATGTTTAAGTTTCAACGTTTTAATAGATTCAGCTAAGCGTAAAGCTTCACCCCAATCAACGGGATCGGGCATAAGCGATTTAACATAACAAAAACGACAATTTCTTGTACATTTTTCTCCGAGAATCATAAATGTAGCTGTACCGGCATTCCAACATTCCGCTTTATTGGGACAGTTACCACTGCTACAGATGGTATTTAAATCATGTTCTTCGATTAAATTCTTTATTCTAGAATATTCCCCACCTTTTGGAAGTGGGACCTTCATCCAATGTGGTAATCGGGTTTTATCTGTTTTTATGCTCATATTCTTAAGACTTATATATTATAATTAATGAACAATCCAATTTTCGCATTGTTTAAAATATTCAGATAAAAAAGAACTTAATTGATTTATAATGAATAAAAATAGTTCTATGCCAACCGTTAAATCTTCTAAAAATATGGTTGCGATTAAACAAATTCGTTTTTTAACCGATCATACTTTTGTTTTAAGACTTGACAGGACAGATTTTAATTTTAAACCCGGACAACATCTAACATTAGGTGTTAATAATTCCTTGCAACACAGGGAGTATTCAATTTATAGTGGCGATAAAGATGATTACCTTGAAATACTGGTCAGGGAAATACTGGAAGGTGATATTTCTGTTCAGTTAAAGAATGTTCAAGTCGGGCAACCTGTTGAGATAAATGGTCCCTTTGGTATTCTAAGAATTAACGAAGAAGATTTACCTGACAAGAAGTTTATATTAATTGCTACTGGTACTGGTATTGCTCCATTTCATAGCTTTGTCAGATCATATAAAAATATGGATTATACAATTATTCATGGTGTTAAATACTCCAACGAGGCTTATGAAAAATCAGAATACGATTTTCATCGATATGTTCTATGTACTTCAAGAGAAAAAAAAGAAGGTTTTCAGGGCAGAGTAACAGATTATTTAAGAAAAATCCCCGTTACTCCTGATATGCGGTTTTATATCTGTGGAAACAGTAAAATGATTTATGAGGTTTATAGTATTCTTAGGAATAAGGGAGTACAAACGAATGATATATTTTCAGAAGTTTATTTTTAGTTTAATTATTTTTAAAATAACAAAGCTGAATAATTAATGAAATACAAAATAGCATTTAAAACTTTAGGATGCAGGTTAAATCAGTATGAAACAGAAGCTTTGGCATCGCAGTTTCATCGTGAGGGTTACAAGGTAGTAGAATTTAACGATAAGGCAGATGTTTATGTTGTAAATACATGTACTGTAACAAATCAAAGCGACAAAAAATCCAGAAAAATTATACAAAGTGCATCAACTGGAAATAACAATTCAGTATTAGTGGTTACAGGTTGCATGACTAATAATCATGAAAGTGAACTGAATAATAATAACCAAATTACTTATCTGGTTAAAAACGAACACAAAAATTCGATTTATTCTATTGTTAATGCTCATTTTCAAGGAGAAATATTCTCACAGGAAGTGCTAAACCAAAATTTATTTAATTACCAGCCTACTGAACAAATTTTTCATACGAGGAGTATGATAAAAATTCAGGATGGTTGTGATAATATGTGTAGTTTTTGCATAATTCCAATGGTTAGGGGGAGAGCAGTTAGTCGACCTGTGAATGATGTTTTAGAGAATATTAGCAGAAATATAAAAAAAGGTTATAAGGAAATAACCCTAACGGGTGTTAATATAAGTCGATATATGTATGGTAATATTGATTTTACAGAATTGGTTGAAAAAATATTAAAATTACCAGGCGATTTTAGAGTTAGATTCTCATCTATGGAACCAGACGGATTAGATGACCGATTTATTGATTTATTTCAGAATCCTAAATTGTGCCATCATTTGCATTTGTGTTTACAAAACGGTTCAGATAAGGTTCTACTGCGAATGAGAAGAATGTATACAACAGATTCATATTACGAGCTTATTAATAAAATAAAATCAAAATATCCTGATTTTAATTTTACTACAGACATTATGGTTGGGTTTCCTGGAGAAACTGATGAAGATTTTAATCAAACATGTGATATGGTAAAAAAAATTGGGTTTTCTCATATACATACTTTTAAGTACTCGGTGCGAAATAATACACGGGCTGCGCGAATGGCAGACCAAATCTCGGAAAAAGTAAAAGATGAGAGGAGCAAGATAATACGTAAAATTTCTGATTCAAATAAACAAAATTATTATAAATCTTTCATTGGAAAAAGCCAGATTGTTATTCCTGAAAAAACTAATAAGAATGGTTTTACTAAAGGATACGGAGAAAATTACATTCCTGTAAAAATTAAATCCGGGAGTTGTTTAACAAACGAATATCAGTCTGTAAAAATTATCGGAATAGATAGTAATGAACGTGTATTATTAGGGGAAATCTGTAACTGATTAATGCAATCTATTCTCGGATATTGTTTTATTCTGAATTTAAATTAAATGCAGTATTGGATTCTTATTAGTTCATCCCACCGCGAAAAAATTAAACTATTTGTGTTATCAAATAGTTACAAGTAAAGCGCTAAAAATTATGAAAATAGAATAATTCATTTCTTTTTGACTGTCATAAAATTTAAGAATCTTTTTCGAATTCTTACACCTTATTTACATTGGATTTTTATTTATAAAATAACTGTTTCGTTAAAAATAATTATCTTCGATTTTCTTTAAAGTAAATTATATGATTAGCAAAACAATAAAACTATTTATTCTTTTTTTTTCTATTTCATTAATAGTTAAAGCACAGCAAGATAATTTAAAGTACCTTGACTATAACAACCTTATAACAAGTCCTGATGTATTTTTTGATAAAAAATCTTTCAATCCATCATATACCGGAGATACAGTAAAATTAAAAGCAAACCTCAAAAAGATGACCTACTGGCTAGGTTATGAAGACTCTAAAGATCTTACTGGTATCTCAATTGAAACATATATGAGAAAAAACAATTCAGGAATTGGAGTTTTATATCTATACGATAAAGATTTCTTTAAAAGTCATGTATTGAAGTTTGATTATAACTATCGTTTTACTATTAATGATAAAATTAAAGTAAGGACAGCTATTTCTTTAGGTATTAATCATTATACACTTATTGATGAAATAATTACTTATGAACCTGATCCTCTTCTTGCTAACAATAATGATTGGTGTGATCATCCTATTCTTTCAGTCGGGACTCTGTTAAATTTTAAAAGACACGAACTTGGAATAACTTACGCTGATATATTTAATTTTGATTTAACATCAACTAACTGGTCCGACCCTAAAATTTTCAACAATTATTTTGTAATTAACTATAATTATAAGTTTCAGTTAACTGAGACCATTATATTAACTCCTGAAATAATTAATTACTGGAATCCTGATTATAACATTTGGATAATTACTTCATCGGCTTCGTTTAAAAACAGAATCTACACCGGAATTTTATTGCGATCTAATAATGATTTTGGATTTATGTTCGGAGGAAGACCCTGGAAGAGACTTAAAATGAGCTATGTGTATACCTATAATGACAAGAATATTGATATTTCGGGTTTAAACTATGGATTTCAAGGAATTAATTTTAGTTTTATTCTATAATGAATGCATTTTGGGAAAATTTATTTACAGAACAAGGCACTCTTTGGGATTTTCATCCCTCAGACTCAGCATTAATTGCTCTTGAACTTTTTCGCAAAAATAATTTGAATAAGATTCTTATTCCAGGTGTAGGTTACGGTCGCAATGCTAAACCCTTTTATGATGCAGGCTTCGAGAACACAGGAATTGAAATTTCAAAAGCTGCAATACATTTAGCAAAGGAAAATCAACTAGACTTTAAAATCCATCATGGTTCATTAACTGACATGCCTTTTGATAATGACTTTTATGAAGCTATCTTTTGTTATGCAACACTGCATTTATTTAATAAGCAAGACAGACAACATATTCTTAAAAATTGTTTTAATCAATTACAAAAAAATGGATTGATGTTTTTTAATGTAGTTTCTGTTGATTCAATGATTAATTTTTCGGGTGAGAAAACAGGAGAAAATAGTATTAAACTAAAAAATAGCTTAGACGTTAATTTTTATAATTTGAATGAAATAGAATCAGAATTCAAAAGCTATAATATAATTAAAATCTCAAAGATTGCTGAACCAATTAAGCACATGAAAAACCAACAAGCTTTGCAATGTTTCAATGTAATTTGTCAAAAAAATTAAATATATTTAACATTATTGGATTTTTGTTGTTATTTAATATTCTTTAATTATAATTTTTAAAAATACGAATTATGAATTTAACTGATTTACTCGATTATAATCCAATATTGTTAGCCTTATTTGCAACACTTTTTACATGGGGGCTTACTGCTCTTGGATCATCAATGGTATTTTTTTTTAAAAAAATAAATCAAAAGATTCTTAACTCAATGCTTGGATTTGCTGCCGGAGTGATGATTGCTGCAAGTTTTTGGTCATTGCTGAAACCTTCAATAGAAATGGCAGAAGAGAGTGGTGTAATCTCCTGGGTCCCTGCAGTAGTTGGATTCTTATTAGGTGGAGCTTTTTTGTTATTGATAGACAATATTCTTCCGCATTTACATTTAGGCTTAACAAAAGATAAAGCCGAAGGTATTAAAACTACCTGGCAACGAAGCGTTTTACTCGTATTAGCAATAACACTTCATAATATTCCGGAAGGTTTAGCTGTAGGTGTTGCATTTGGAGCATTAGCGAATAATCCGGATACCGGAATTTTAGCCGGTGCTATAGCTTTAGCCATAGGTATTGGATTGCAGAATTTTCCTGAAGGTGCTGCCGTTTCAATCCCATTGCGACGTGAAGGTTTTTCAAGGTTCAAAGCTTTTAACTACGGTCAGCTATCGGGCGTTGTGGAACCTATTGCAGGAGTGTTAGGAGCTTATTTAGTATTACACATTACTCCTTTATTACCCTATGCACTTGCTTTTGCTGCCGGTGCAATGATCTTTGTAGTTGTTGAAGAATTAATCCCTGAATCGCAGACAGGGAATGAAACAGATTGGTCGACCATAGGAGCCATGTTGGGGTTTGCTACAATGATGTTCCTTGATGTGGCTTTAGGATAAAACATTTATCTGACGATTTTTAATACTACTTAATCACATTTCCTTTAAACAAAAGGACATATTCTTTTTTATCTTAAATGTTAGTGTGAAATAATATCAATATGATACAACTTTGTTCAAAATGATAAAATTTCATATACATATTATCCTTCTCAACACTTTGTAAGTTTCAGTAAATCAATAATAAGCATGTAATTATAACCTGTCTGGCATTCCAGGAATGGTTTTTGAACGAATGCTACCACAGTTTGTATAATTAATGTAGAATTTAAAAAAAAGGATTTGAGTATGAAAAAGTTAATTTATGTTGTAATAGCATTATTTATTTTTAGTGCATGTAACCAGGATGATAATAAAAGTTCTCAAAATGCCGTATTAAGTGTTCGGTTAACGGATGCACCTGCAGATTATCAGGAAGTATTAATAGATATTCAGGATGTAATGATAAATACTTCAAACGAAGATAATCCGGAAGGATGGCAAAGTTTGGATATTATGTATCCCGGTGTTTACAATTTACTTGATTTTACCAATGGACTTGATACCTTATTGGTAGAACAAGAATTACCGGCAGGAACTATTTCTCAAGTGAGATTGGTGCTTGGAGATAATAATCAGGTAAAAATGAATGGTGAATATTATGACATTAAAACACCATCAGCGCAAAGTTCAGGTCTAAAATTAAATCTTCATGCCGTTCTTTCAGAAGGTTTAACTTACACTCTTTGGATTGATTTTGATGCAGGTCGCTCAATAGTGGAAGAAGGTAACGGAACTTTCCTGCTTAAACCAGTTATTAGAGCTTATACTGAAGCAAGTGATGGTGCAATTACAGGAGTTGTTGAACCTATTGAAGCAAGACCTTATGTTATGGTAATTTCCGCAAATAACGATACAACAGGAACGTTTGCAGATACTATAAGTGGTAAATTTTTAATAGGGGGTCTGAATGATGGAACATATATGATAAATTTTAAACCGATTGAAGAATATATGCCAGTAGAAATGGAAAATGTTAATGTTCTTAAAGGCGAAATTACAGAAGTTGATACTGTGAGATTTGAAATGGTAATGAACTAATAATTTGTTCTATTCAGAGCACCCTGTAAATAGGGATGAAAAGCTGATCTTACTTAATGGTAAGGTCAGTTTTTTATTTATAAATATCTCAGGAAAGCTAATTCCATTTACTCAGATTTGTTTCAATAAAATCAACAATCTGATTGTTTTGCTCTTTTCCTTTACCTGTAATTTCTATTGGTTCACCTATGGTAATGTAAATTTCACGATCTCTCCGAATCGGACCTAAATCTTTAATCAGCTTCCCGTTTCCCCAGAAATCTGTTTTTATAGCCATGGGAATAACTTTAACCCCTGTTGATTTTGCAAGTTTAACTCCCAGGGAGTTAAACTCCTCAGGGATAAAGGTTTCTCTTCGTCCTCCTTGCGGAAAAATAACAACAGAAATACCTTTTTCAATAAACTCTTTTCCTTTATTCATAACATACATTAGGTCCTCTCGGGAATTCGAACGTTCCACTGCAATCGGGTCACGTGCTCTCATAACCGGACCAAATAAAAAATGCCGTGCTAAACTTGCCTTTACAACAAATGTTACTTCCATAAATGGAGCGATGATGGCTGGAAATATCATCGATTCCATAGCGCTCATATGGTTACTTACTATAACTACAGGCTCATCGCAATTTCTGAAATTGTCAAATCCTTCGATATGAAATTTACCACCACAATGTTCAATCAGCTTTACGACATCATACGAAGATTCTGCCCAGGCTTTTCTATTATAGATTCCTTTTAA
This sequence comes from Bacteroidales bacterium, assembly GCA_003446015.1. GTDB lineage: Bacteria > Bacteroidota > Bacteroidia > Bacteroidales > UBA12077 > UBA12077. The sequence goes on from DMBU01000193.1 coordinate 41,499, forward strand.
TGCTAATTTGCGACTAACAAATATGAGTTGAATGTATTTTAATACAAAATAAATTCGTGTATTAAGGAAAAGTTTATCAATTAACTTTCTGGAGTTAGGTCTTGTAGTATAATGATTCTCAGTAAAAAAATCCAGATTCAAATTTCCCATTTATATAAGGTTTATTAGGATAAGCGAAAATAAGTAAAAATTCAAAATACACATAAAAAAAGATGGTAAAGAAATTAATCAATAACCATCTAAATCATTTATAGTATTATGAAAATTACTTTTCAACTTCAATTAGTACATCATCTTTCATAACATTGTCGTTTGCATGAAAGTTAATTTTGTTAATTTTTCCGTGTATGGTCGAAAGAATTTCATTTTGCATCTTCATTGCTTCTAAGATAAGTAAGGGTTCACCTTCTTTTATTTCCTGATTTTCTTCAACCAAAAATTCAACAATTTTCCCTGGCATAGGAGCTTGAACTCGTTCAACTTTTGTTTCCTGTTTGTTTTTATCAAGAAATTTTCGTCTTTTATAAGAGAAGGGAGACTCAACCGAAATTGAATAACTTACTCCATTTACAAGTACTTCATATTGATTTTGATTTTTTTCAATAATATCAACAATATACTTTTTCTTTTTCCATATTAAATATACAAAACCCTGTTTGTCAGATATTATTTCAATAGGAATGTTTTCTTTACCTTGTTTTATGTAAAGCTCTTTTGGATTAATAAACTCATACTTTTTATTCTTGTTTGTACAAGCAATGAATTTCTGTTTACTTTTCTTAGATTTTGAGAACATCATAATTTCAAGGTTTTATAATGATTTTAATCTTTTATTCATCAACCAGGGTGTAATGTTTTTACCCTTTTCATAATCAACATATGTATTATCCTCTATTTCGAGTTGAACATTATGATTAAGAGAAGCCCAGAAGGCTGCTATTAGTTCTTCATCTTCTTCCTGATAAAATAATTGTTTCATTTCATTTGGAATAAATGATGTTGAAATATCACCCGATTTAAATTTGGGATGATTCATAACTGCCTTACAAAAAGGAATGGTTGTTTTTATACCTTTTATATATAATTTACTTAAAGCATTAAGGGTATTCTGTATAGCTTTTTCGCGTGTTTCTCCATAGCAAATTAATTTAGCAAGCATTGAATCAAAGTTAGCAGTTACATTGGATCCCTCTGATATGCCTGTATCAAATCTTACATTTTTTGTCTTTGCAATTTGTATTTGATCAATAGTACCAAGAAAAGGAGAGAAGCCAGTTTGTACATCTTCAGCATTTATTCTGCATTCAATAGCCCATCCGGTTAATTTTACATCTTCTTGTTTAATATTTAATTCTTCATCCTGTGCAATACGTATTTGCCATTCAACCAGATCAAATCCTGTTACCATTTCCGTTACGGGATGTTCAACCTGGATTCGCGTATTCATTTCCATAAAATAAAAATTACCTAACTCGTCCAACAAAAACTCTACAGTTCCTGCATTTCTATAATTAGATGCTTTTGCAATATTTATTGCAGATTCTCCCATTTTAGCACGCAGCTCATCGTTCAAAGCAACAGAAGGCGATTCCTCAATTAACTTTTGGTGTTTACGCTGAATTGAACACTCTCGTTCGCCTAAATGAATTATATTTCCATGATGATCAGCGAGAATTTGAAATTCAATATGACGTGGATTTCGAACATATTTCTCCATAAATACTGATGGATCAGCAAATGCTTTTTCGGCTTCATTTTGAGCCATACGAAACATTTTCTCAATATCTTCTTCTTTTTCTACAATTCTCATTCCTCGTCCACCACCACCTGATGCCGCCTTTAGTATAACAGGATATCCAATTTTTTGAGCTAATAATTTTGCATGTTTTGTGTTCCGAATATTTCCATTACTACCTTCGAGTAAAGGAACATTATTATTCGCTGCAATCTGTTTAGCAATAGTTTTATTACCTAATTTGTAAATAGCATCGGGAGAAGGACCAATGAAAATTATCTTTTCATCAATACATTTTTGAGCAAAATAGGGATTTTCAGCTAAATAACCGTAACCAGGATGAACTGCATCAATATCATATTCCTTTAATGCATAAATAATCCGATCAATATCTAAAAACTCTGGAATATCATTTGTGAGTTCTGTAAAATCAATAACTTCATCCATAAACTCCAAATAATAAGCTCCCGGCTCTTTGGATGTTTTTATTCCGTAAGTTTTTATATCCATTTTTACGGCTGTTTCCGAAATACGTATGGCTATTTCACCTCGGTTTGCTATTAATATGGATTTTATTTTTTTCATAATATTAGTTGTAATTCTTCATTTCAAAATAACAATTATTATAAAGGAATGTTCCCGTGTTTTCTCTCTGGTTGATCAACATGTTTATTTTCCAGTGTTTCGAATGCTATTATAAGCTTTTTACGAGTATCAGCAGGATCTATAACTTCATCAATATACCCTTTTTCGTCAGCGATATATGGATTTGCAACTTCATGTCTGTACTTTGCAGCAAATTCCATTTTCAATTTTTTAGGATCTTCTGTACTTTGTATTTCTTTTCGATATAGAATAGAAACAGCTCCTTCAGGCCCCATTACAGCAATTTCGGCAGTTGGCCATGCAAAATTATAGTCACCACCAATATTTTTACTGTTCATCACACAGAAGGCTCCACCATAAGCTTTTCTTAAAATAACAGTAATCTTAGGAACTGTAGCCTCACTAAATGCAAATAACAGCTTTGCACCATGTTTAATGATTCCATTATGCTCCTGATTTAAACCTGGCAGAAATCCAGGCACATCTTCAAGAACTAACAATGGAATGTTAAAAGCATCGCAGAATCTCACAAATCGAGCTGCTTTATTCGAAGAATTTATATCGATAACACCAGCAAGTATTTTTGGTTGATTCGCAACAATTCCAATCGCTTTGCCATTAAGTCGGGCAAACCCGGTTACAATATTAGGAGCAAAAAGTTCAGATGCTTCAAAGAACGAATCCTGATCGATAATTAACTCAATAACTTTTTTAACATCATACGGTTTATTAGGATCATCAGGAACTATTAATCTGAGTTTGTCAACATCCTTTTCTTTTTTTGAGCTTGGTTCAATGTAAGGCGGATTCTCTAAGTTGTTTGAAGGGAAAAAAGATAACAGTTTTTTTACACCTAAAATTGTATTTTCTTCATCTTCGTAAATGAAATTTGCCACACCGCTTTTTCGTGCATGAGTTTCAGCACCTCCTAATTCATCGAAAGTAACTACTTCATTCAGAACTTCCTTTACTACATCTGGCCCTGTAAGAAACATGTAACTTGTTTTCTTGGTCATGAAAACAAAATCTGTGAGAGCTGGTGAGTATACAGCACCACCAGCAGCTGGTCCAAGAATAACAGAAATTTGAGGGATAACTCCAGAAGATCTAATATTATTATGAAAAATACTTGTGTAACCCGCCAAACTTGCTACTCCTTCTTGAATACGTGCTCCACCAGAATCAATTAAACCTATTATAGGAGCACCAACACGTAAGGCCAGTTCTTGTACTTTCATTATTTTTCTCGCATGCACAGCTCCCAGAGATCCTCCCATAACAGTAAAATCCTGTGAATAAACATACACCAATCGACCATTAACTCTACCATGACCTATTACAACACCGTCACCGAACGCTTCATCAATTTTCCCAAAACCTGTGTCAGGGGTTGCTGATGTAACAAACGCATCCAGCTCTTCAAATGAGTTTTTATCAAAAAGTAAAGCAATACGTTCACGTGCATGTAATTTGCCTTTAAGGTGTTGCTTTTTATTTTTATCAGGTCCATTTTGAACTTTAAATCGTTCAATTCTGCTCAGAAAATCTTTGTATATTTTACCATTTACATCCATAAAACCAGGATTAAATATTTATTTTATGTTTTATAACAGTTCTAAATTTTTAGGCACAGGTATAAAATTCTTTGTAATTTATTGTTTAACAAGTTTTTATCGATTTGCTTATTTTCTAGAATTACCCTTTTATCCCTAAATATTTACAAGGATAAATATATAAAAATATTGTTATAGTCAAATTTTAAAATCCTTAAATTAATTAACACAACAGATTTATTAAAGTTCATTTTCAATATTTTACCTGAAGCAATTTCCCTTGGATTAATTAATAAATAAAGCTTTCAATTAATAATTCGAAAATTTCAATCGTTTGCGATAGAGTCTTAACTCGACTGCATTCGGCATTCTTAATCATTTACTTTAGGATGCTTAAAATTTGAAAAATCATTCCTAATTTTTAACTTGTTAAGTTTTTAAAAAATAACAGCATGAGAAATCTAATTCTACTTTTGTTTGTATCCTTATTTTTTCAGGGAAATGCACAAGAATTTACTTATAAGGAAAAGAAGGAGCTTCAAGGGTATCCTGAATATATTATGGATAGTAAATTTTCTCCTTTTCGAAATTATTTTGCACTTACCATTGGAAATAATACAATAGAAATCTATGATAAAGATTGGAAGAAAATCTTTTCTTATCAGGGAAATCCAAAATCTGTTGGAGGTCATATTTCTTTTTCACCTGACGAAAAATACCTTGCTTATGCAAAATATAAGAGCGATAATGATATAGCAATAATCAGGTTGCAAGATCGTAAAGTAATCCAGGTGTTGAACGGACATTCCTATAATATAAATAAAGTGGAATTTAGTCACAACGGTAAATATTTGGCTAGTGCATCATCCGACAAATCTGTTTGTGTTTGGGCTTGGCAAGAAGATCAATTAGTGTTACTGCAAAAGTTTACATACGAAGACGCCGCCATGGGTGTAAGCTTTAATTACAACGATGAATATTTAATCACAGGTGGTTACGATAAAAGGATTTATTTGTACCGGAATACAAATACTAACTATATAATTAGCGACACCATTCCAAGTATAAAATACTGGCTTTATGATGTGTGTTTTCATCCTTCGAAGAATGAATTTGTAGCTTCTACTCAATATGAACTTAGACGATATGACTTAAAAAACCATAGAATTGAACTAAAAGACAGTTTGATAATCCGTGTAAATCGTTCGTTAAAATACAATTCAACAGGTGATTATTTGGTGTTTGGTAAAAACGAAGATTTAGTGATCGTACAAATGACTCCTAACGAGATGAAGGAATTTGAGCATATTTATCGTCACAGCGATTATGTCTTTGGAGGAACATTTAGTGAAGATGGATTATTCCTGACTTCGTTCAGTTCAGACAAATCATCTATTGTTTGGGAACTTACCGGAGTTGAACCATCAAATAAATCTTTAATAACTGACTACATGGAAGGAGAGTTAACATCAGCTCAAAAACTCATATTGACTTCTGAAGTTATTGAAAGCATATTATATAAATTAGATAAAAAATTAACGGCTTCCCGAAATGAGTTTGAAACTACAATTCAATATTCTGACCGAAGAGATAAATTGAAATCAGAAGTCTTAGCTCAATTACAATATCATACTGAAAAATATTTTAATTTAACGTCAAAAGCAGGAGGAAAGATTGAAATTCCGATAGACCGATTGGTAGGTTATAATGCCGATTTGCAAATTTATAAAATCAGGTTTTTGGAAACTGATGCCGGAATTAAAATTCCGATTGAAGATGCCAAAACATTTAAAGATAACTGGCAAAAAGCATATTTGCAGGTAAATAAAACGAAAGATAAAAATGGTATCTCGTATGAATATTCAAGTTTTGAACTGGTACATCCCATTAGTAAAAAGACGTTTGAAGTTACTCCAGTTGAGAATCCATTCCATGTTATTAAAAAGAATAGAAATATTGCTGCAGAAGACAGCAGATCAGAAGATCAGGTTACAAAAAAAGAAAAGCAAGCTGTTGGAGAAGACATCTTAGGAGTAGATCGGGCGTTAATATTCGCAACCAGCATTTACGATTCGTTTTCTGAACTTGTAAATCCTGTTATTGATGCAACAACCGTTGCCGAAGAATTAAAATCAAACTATTTTGTGCAGACAGAATTGATTGTAAATCCAACCTTGAAAGAAGCAATTGAGAAAATACGTGAGTATGCAAAATTAGATTATAATGAGAACGACAATCTTTTAATTTTTTTCGCTGGCCATGGAATGTACGATGAAGTTTTTAAAGAAGGATACGTAATTTCGCGTGATTCGAAATCCGATGATGTTGCCAAAACTTCGTATTTATCACATTCTAATTTGCGAACTATGATAAATAATATCCCGTGTAATCATATATTATTGGTTATGGATGTTTGTTTTGGAGGTACTTTCGATCCATTGATTGCTTCGAAAAGCCGTGCAGCAGATATGTATACAGAAGTTACCAATGAGGAGTTCATACAACGAAAAAAGAAATATAAAACCCGTTTATATTTAACCTCAGGAGGTAAGGAATATGTGCCCGACGGCCGTCCCGGGCATCATTCACCTTTTGCCCGAAAGTTTTTAGAGGCATTAAGAAATTATGGTGGAAACGATGGTATTCTAACCATTAATGAAGTTATTCAATATGTTGAAAAAGTAGAACCACAACCTCGGTTTGGCGAATTTGGTGATAACGAACCGGGAAGTGATTTTATTTTATTAGTAAAATAGTAAGTAAAGTATGAAAACAATTGTAGTATATTATTCCAGAAAAGGAAGTAATAAGTATTTAGCAAATAAAATTGCAGATACCTTATCATGTGAAATAGAAGAAATAAAACCTCGTTTGAATGTTTTTCTTTTATTTCTGATGAATATCCATTTGGGTATTAAGCCCTTGAAAAATAATCCAGAGAAATTTGATAAGGTAATTTTATGCGGACCAATATGGATGGGAAGATTTATTCCTCCATTGAATAGTTTTGTACATAAAAATTTGAATAGTATTAAGCAATTAGTATTTGTAACTTGTTGTGGTAGTTCATATGATAAAAAAGATGAGAAGTTTGGTCATGGATTAGTTTTCAAAGAAGTTAAAGAGATATTGAATGAAAAATGTATTCTTTGTCAGGCATTTCCCATTGATTTGGTTTTATCTGAAGATCAGAAAGGAGATGACGCCGCATTTATGAATACACATTTAAGTGATTCGAACTTTAAAGGTGAGATTCAGTTTCGTTTTGATAAGTTTATAGAAACGTTACACAAAATATAAAAAATTGGGAATTCTTTGTTTTATCGGAAATAATGTGATAACTTTGTAATTACATTATAAAAAATAGAGTTATGGATATTTCAATTGTTCCAATAGGTAATTCAAAAGGGATTAGACTGAGCAAAACACTACTTGAAAAGTATAATATCAAGGACAAAGTTGAGTTGATTCTTGAGAAAGGTTATATCATAATAAAACCAAAATCTGAACCAAGAAAAGGTTGGGAAAAAGCTTTTAAGAAAATGCATGAGAGTGGAGATGATAAGCCATTAATGAATGACGTTTTTGAAGACGAAAATTTTGAAGAATGGCAATAAATCAGTATGAAATTGTATTAGTTAATCTTGACCCTACGATTGGTAGTGAGATTAAAAAAACTCGTCCTTGTGTGGTAATTTCTCCAAACGAGATGAATAAGTATTTAAATACAGTCGTTATTGCTCCAATGACAAGTCAATCTAAGAATTATCCTACGAGAGTTTCAGTAAAACATGATAACAAGAAAGGCTGGATTGTTCTTGACCAAATTAGAACAATTGACAAGCAAAGAATTATTAAAACACTTGATAATTTATCTGAAAAGGAAATTGAAGAAGTTAAGGTGAAAATGAAGGAAACATTTGTAGACTAAATTTTTATTCAGTATTCGACAACATTTCTTATTACATGCAAGGGTTTAGTGGTTTTAGACAAATCTTGTTCTCTTTAACTAAAAGGGGATAATGAAACGGGACGCAATAAGCACATCACAAGACCCTGACACGCTAACTTACCAAAACAAACTTTTTTGCTGAATAGCTCCTTCGTGCTCTAAAAGCCATTGTTTTTTTAGTAATCCGCCTGCATAACCTGTTAAACTTCCATCATTACCAATTACTCTATGGCATGGTATAATAATAGGTATAGGATTCTTGCCATTTGCTGATGCAATAGCTCTAATAGCTTTCTCATCGCCAAATTGTTTAGCCATTTCAATGTATGAGATAGTTTTTCCATAAGGAATTTTTAAGAGTAGGTTCCAAACTTTGCCCTGAAACTCTGTTCCTGACGGGTTAATTCCTATTTTGAATTCTTTACGTTCACCTTTAAAATATTCATCCAATTGTGTAATACATTTTTGTATTTGAACCGGAATCATCTGCATCTTAAAGAAATCATCTGTAAAATCAATTCTTATAATATCAGTATCATTCGAGATTATTCTCAGGTTGCCAATGGGTGATTTATAATAAGCTTCGAACATGATTACTTAATATATTCTTTTATGAGCTTTTTGGGGACTCCAGTCTTTTTGTAAATTTCTTCAATTGTTAGTTCTTCAAAATACATCCTCTTAATAAAAACCTGCAATTTCTCGCCTATCTCAATGAGATTATTATCGGGATCATAAAAACGAATTGTCTTTTGTCCCCAGGTTTCCTCATTTAAATCATGATGAATTGTGATATGATTCTTTTCAATTAATCTCTTAATTTCATTAATATCATCGGTTTCAAAATAAAGCTCAAGACATTTGTTAGGATTGAATTTATCATAAAAATCTTTATTTAATACATGCCAATCAGGAACTTGCCACAATGATAAACCATTTTTTAAAGAAATATTATTTCCAAAATCTGTTTCTATTTTCTGTTTTAGAATATTGCAATAAAATTCTTTGGATACTTCTATATTCTTTACAAATAGTACCGATGAGTGAAATTTTAATTTCATTATAATTCATTTTACTCATTCCTTGATGTAATCAAGTGCTGTTTGGAAACTATACTGATGATTTCTTTTTTGATGAATGAAACACAGTTTCACTGTTTACTAAGTTCTTTTTCAATTGTTTCCTTTAGTTTTGCAAATTCTTTATCGTCAAAACCTGTTGCCTGATATATAATTCTTCCTTCACGATCTAAAACAATGTTTCTTGGAATGTATCGCTCAGCAAATAGCGAATATATTTTCCTGCCGGGATCAGGAACTATATTAAAGGTATATCCTGTTTTTTCCTTAAAAGAAATCATTTCATCAGCATTATGTTCTCTGCCAAAAACAATAAGTTCAAAGTTTTTGTTATCCTTATGTTTTGCCCAAATATCACTCTCGATAAATGGAAGTTCTTTTATACAAATAGGACAAGAGGTTGCAAAAAAGTTCATAAATACAATTTTCCCTTTCAGAGCATTAATATTAACTGTGTCATTGCTTAGGGTTATAAAAGTAAATTCGGGAACTTCTTGTCTAACTTTGATTAATGTTGATTTGATGACATCTTCTTTAGCCTCTCTTTCAGCCTTTTTTTCTTTGTAATTACAAGAATATAAACCAATTAGTAAAACTGAAAAGATTAATATTGTTTTTCTCATTGTTTAAAATTTAAATTTTTTATGATGACCAATTTACATCAATTTATTTTATTTCACATATAAATAACCTCAGTTTATTAATACCTTTCGTAATTTCACTTATTGTTTTAATTCAAATTTAAACTTTCTAGTAATATTGTAATCTTATATTCGTAATACACTTAATTAAACTTGATTATGATAAAAAATTACCTTGTTATTGCTAAAAGAACACTTTTAAATAAACTGGTATTTACAATTCTAAACATTTCAGGTTTAGCAATCGGAATTGCCGCTGCAGCTCTTATTTTTCACTACATATCATTTGAAGAAAGTTTCGACAATTATCACCCCAATAATAAAAATATTTATCGCTTAACATATGGAAGAACCATGAGTGATGGCAGTAATGTTGAGTTCGCTTCAGCATGCCCTGCTATTGCTCCTTTACTTAAAGAAAGCTTCCCTGAAATTGAAAATATAGCAAGACTTGCAGTTCGCGAGGCGATCTTTTCCTTTGAAGAAAATAAATTCATAGAGAAAAAAATTTATTATGCTGAACAGGAAATTTTCAATATTTTACATTTTGATATAATAACTGGAAGCATTGAAAAAGCACTAACAGAACCTAATAATATTATTATTAGTCAAAGTACTTCAGAAAGATATTTTGGTGATACAGACCCAATTGGAAAGAGACTTAGGCTAAATAAAAAAGAAGATTATTTGGTGGTTGCTGTGTTTAGAGATATGCCAGAAAATTCGCATCTGAAACCCGAAATACTTGTTGCGTTCCCAAATTTAGTAAAGTGGCGTGGTGATGAATATTTAGAATCCTGGGGACATACCGGAGCTTTCACTTATCTTGTGCTAAAACCTGATGCTGACCCACATGATTTAGAGAATAGATTTATTGAATTTACAGAATCGCAAATTGGTGAAATGTTAAAGTATTATGAAATGGTTATGTATTTTAATTTGCAGCCTATAACAGATATTCATTTAAAATCTCATCTTTTACAAGAACAAGAAGCAAATGGGGACGAAAAATCAGTTAAGTTTCTATATACAATAGGTATATTCATTATAATCATTGCATGGGTAAATTACATTAATCTTACAACATCAAGATCAATGGAACGTGCGCGTGAGGTTGGTGTAAGAAAAGTAGTTGGTGCTGTTCGAGGGAATCTTATAAAACAGTTTTATACAGAATCAGCCATAATTAATTTCATTGGAATCCTACTATCATCTGCTTTAATTGAATTATTTAAACCCATTTTCTCTAATATTACTGGTGTTCCAATTGAATATGGATTATGGAATAAATTGTGGTTTTCGTTTTTCTTAATTGGAGTTTATATCATTGGTACTTTTGTAACCGGAATGTATCCCGTATTTGTTTTATCAGCATTTAAACCAGTTCAGGTTTTAAAAGGAAGATTAATTTCTACAACTAAAGGAATTAATTTAAGAAAAGTTTTGGTTGTGTTCCAATTAATGATTTCCATAATTTTGATCGACGGAACATTTGCAGTGTTTTTTCAATTAAAATTTATGCGAACACAAGATTTAGGATTTGATATTGAACAAACTCTTGTCGTAAAAATTCCAAAAGCTATTGATTCTACTTTTATCGAAAAGAAGGAAACATTTAAACAGGAAATAAAAAAATTAACTGGCGTAAAAGGAGTGGCTTTTTCGACAGAAGTTCCAGGTAGAAAAATATGGTGGGATAATGGAAGTATATTTAAAGTTGGACAAGATGCTACATCAGGAAAGAATTATATGATTATGGGAGTTGACGATCAATTCATCGATTTATATAAAATGGAATTTGTCAATGGAAGAAACTTTTCTCGTGAATTCCCTACGGATAAAGAATCGGTAATTCTTAATGAAACGGCTGTAAAATGGCTTGAATTTGAAAGTCCTGAAGATGCTTTAAATAATCAGATTAACTATTGGGATAACATTTACGCAGTTATTGGGGTTTTAAAGGATTATAAACATGAATCACCCAAAGCGCTTCCCGAGCCTCAAATTTTCAGATATTTACCCGACGAAAGCCGATTTGGATGTTTTTCTATCAAATTAGAAAAAGATAAAATTAAAGACAATACCAAAAAAATTGAAAAATTATGGAATAAGCTTTTCGCTGGAAACCCTTTTGATTATTTTTTTCTTGATACTTATTACGATGAGCAGTTTAAGGCTGATAGGGGTTTTGGAAATATATTTGGAATATTTTCATTTTTAGCAATATTTATAACTTGCTTAGGTTTATTTGGTCTGTCCTTATATACAGCTAATTTAAAAACCAAAGAAATTGGAATAAGAAAAGTATTAGGAGCTAAAAGTTCCAGTATTTTAATTCATATTTCGAAAGAATATATTTACCTTATTATTGTGGCTTTGAGTATCTCATTACCAATATTATTTTGGGGAATAAATAAATGGTTTCTTACTTTTTCTACTAAGATGTCAGTTTCAATTTGGTTATTTATTATTCCCGTACTTATTGTTTTTCTAATAACAATGATTTCAGTGAGTGCTCATACATTTAAAGCCGCAAGACTAAATCCTGTTGATATATTAAAATATGAATAAAATATAAGTTTTTAGTTGAAGTATGATGGCGATAATTGATTTATCGACATTTTTTTGCGATCTTTTATGAAATTTTAAGATGAACAAAAAATGCTCGATAATCTATTAAACTTTATTAATCAATTTGTTGATTTTAACCAGAATGATCTTATTGCAATGCAAGAACGAATTGAGACTATTCATTTAAATAAAAATGACATATTTATACACGAAGGTGAAATTGCTGATCGGATAGCTTTTACAAATAAAGGATATCTTAGAGTATACTATAATCACGAAGGTGAAGAAATTACTCGCGATATTACTCCTCTACATAGTTTTGCAACTGCTTTACCAAGTTTTGTTTCTCAAACTCCATCATTCGAAATTATTAGTGCCATTACTGAGTGCGAACTAATTGTTATTAAAAGAAACGATCTTGAATTTTTATATTCAACATTCCCAAAATGGGAGAGATTAGGCCGAAGAATCATAGAAGAAATGTTCGTTGAGTCGCAACGAAGGATTTATTCTTTTATAACAGAAACGGCAGAAATTCGTTATAAAAGACTCTTAAAGCAATATCCTGATATGATCCGCGATGTGCCATTGAAGTATATTGCTGATTTCCTAGGAATTAAATTGCAATCGCTTAGTCGTTTACGTAAATCAATAGATTGGTAAGAATTAGTAGTTTTATTTAACAAATGTTAAGTGCTTAATCCAATTATTATTAAGACCTTTGAAGGAAGATCAACCTAAATTCAAAATATTTTATGATACGACTATTTGATGAACCATTCGACAAACATTATGATATTATTATTATTGGTGGAGGAATAACCGGTGTCTCGGTTGCCTATGAAGCAGCAACCAGAGGACTAAAAGTTGCACTTTTTGAAAAAGGCGATTTTGGAGAAGCTACATCAGCGGCTACTTCCAAATTAATACATGGGGGCCTTCGTTATCTCAAAAATCTGGAATTTGGACTGGTTCGTGAATCATTATCAGAACGACGTATTTTAGAAAATATAGCCCCTAACTTTGTGTATCCAATGCCATTTATGATTCCAACCTACAGCAATTTAAAAAATAACAAAATATCATTATTTGTAGGTATGGTCTTATACGATTTGCTTTCGTTGGATAAAGCATGGACGTGGGATAAAACAAAGAAACTAAGATTCCATAAAACGATTAGCGCAAAGCGAACCCGAAGAATTGAACCTTGCATTCCTGAAAAGAAGCTAACCGGATCAAGCATTTATTACGATTGTCAAAATATAAATCCGGAACGTTTAACCTTAGGAATTTTAAATTCAGCTATTTCAAATGGTGCCAAAGCAGCAAATTACGCTAAAGTAAAATCATTTATAAAAAATAATAATAAGGTTCATGGAGTTAAAGTTGTTGATTTATTGAGTAATACGGAACACGAGTTTACAGCTGATCTAACCATAAACTGCACCGGACCGTGGACTGATATTGTGCTTAAATCAGCTTCGGATGAAGGAGAAGTTAATCACCATATTCGCAGATCAGAAGGGATACACGTAATTACAAAGAAACAATGTAAAAAACATGCTGTATTAATGATGACAAAAGAAGGTCGTCATGTTATGATGATTCCCTGGCGAAATCATACTTTAATTGGTACTACTGATAAGGAGTACAATGGCCATCCCGACGAACACAAAGTTACTAAACAAAGCATACAGGAATTATTAACTGAAATTAATGCAAATTATGGTATTGAAAAGTTAAAATTTGAAGATGTACAGTTTGCTTACGGAGGTTTGCGTCCTTTAGTTGACAATCAAACAGAAGCTTCATATGAATCATCACGGAAGTATGAAATTTTCGATAATTCAAAAGATGGCTTAGATGGATTAATCACCATCGAAGGAGGAAAGTATACTACAAGTAGAAAATTGGCAAGTTCAGCATTAGAAGTAGTTTCAAAAAAACTAAAGCGTAATCTTGGAAAATCAACCACATCTAAAAAATATTTAGTCGATTCGGATATTACAAACATGGAAAGCTTTATAAAACAATTGGTTTTAAGATATCCCTCATTTTCTGAAGCAACAATTAATTATGTAGGTCGAAATTATGGTTTACAATGCCACACCATATTTAGATTAGCAATGCACGACAAACCCTTATCAGAAGTTTTAACTGAAGATGGCGAAATATTGGCTGAAGTTGTTTATGTTATCAGGAAAGAAATGGCCTATACTTTATCAGATATTTTTTTCCGAAGAACCGGTATAGGAACATTAGGTTATCCTGGCGATAAAACATTCAAAAAAGTTGTTGAAACAGCAAAAGAATATTTTAAATGGGATGATCACAGAACAAAAGAAGAAATTAACAAGGTAATGCAAATTTTTAATTTACCAGAATAAACTTATTTGAAATAATGAAGACGTACCGCGATATATATAAATGGGGCGATAAACGAGAAACGAAAATTGATCAGGGAACAATTAATGTTATTAAGGAAAAGTTTGGATTTACAGATAGCGAACTACAACAAACTCATTTATTAGGAAATCAAATAGTAAAGCTTGATAAAACATGCCAGATAAGTCAGAACATTATTGATCAGTTTATAAAAATTGTTGGTGAAGAAAATTTAAAGACAGATGATTTTTCCAGAGCTAATCATTCTTATGGTAAATATTATAGGGATTTATTAAAACTTAGAAAAGAAGAAATTCCGACACCTCCTGATGCAGTTATTTACCCAAAATCAGATGAAGACATAGAAAAAATTCTTGAAATTTGTAATAAGAATCAAATTTCAGTTACTCCCATAGGTGGTCAATCGTCTGTTACACGTGGGGTTGAAACTCCCCTGGGAGGAATAAGTCTCGATTTAACTAAACATCTAAATAAAGTATTAGAACTTAATGAAATTAATTCAACAGTTACGGTACAATCGGGAATGTATGGTCCCGCATTCGAGGAGTATTTAAATCAAAGATCATTTTCTTGCGGGCATTTTCCACAATCTTTCGAATATTCAACTGTAGGAGGTTGGGTAGCTGCAAAGGGTGCTGGACAGGCATCTACAGGATATGGGAAAATTGAAGATATGGTTTTATCTTTAAAAGCAATTACTCCAAATGGAACAATTCATACTAAAACTTATCCTGCAAGCGCCCAGGGTTGGGACTTACATCCTGTTTTCATTGGATCGGAAGGAACATTAGGAGTAATCACTGAAATTACTATGAAAATCCGCAATTACAGGCCCAACAATACGAAATATGCTTCTTTCATTTTTAAGGATTTTAAATTCGCAGTAGATGCAATGCGTACCGTAATGCAAAGTGGGATAGGAGTTCCGCATTTGTTCCGAATCTCCGATCCGGAAGAAACTGAAATAGCATTTAAAACCAAAAACTTTGATCATACTTTTGCTGATAAATTCTTAAATACACTTGGATATAAATCTGGCCATCGATGCTTAATGTTTGTTGCTGTCGAAGGAAATAAATCGTATACAAACCAGGTAATTTCGTCCATTAAGAAAATAACCAAAAGGTTTGGATCTTTTTCTTTAGGTGCCAGCCCGACAAAAAAGTGGTTAGAACAAAGGTACTCAAGTGCATATTTGCGTGATCCTTTAATGGATTTGGGAATTATGACCGATACTTTGGAAACGGCTGTTATGTGGGATAATTTAATTCCTTTATGGACAAACGTACGAAAATATCTTAAAAGTCGTGAAAAGACAGTTGCTATGGTTCATATTTCACATGTATACGAGAACGGTGCAAATTTATATTTTACCTTTTTAAGCCCTATGAAAAAAGGAGATGAACTGAACGATTACGATGAGTATCATAAAGGAATTATTGAAACTATCATAACAAATAATGGTTCCTTGTCGCATCATCATGGTGTGGGAAGAACATTAGCTCCATGGATGGAAAAGGAATTGGGCAAGGAAAATTTGAAATTGATGCAGGCTATTAAAAATCAATTAGATCCCAAAGGGATAATGAATCCTGGAAATACATTAGGAATAAAACCTTAAAATATAAATCCAACAGGTTTTTAAAACCTGTTAGGTTTAATTTCAAATATGAATAACAACAAGAAACAATACGTTGTAGTAATTGATGCCGGAACGCAATCGATACGTGCAGTTATAATCGATTTGCATGGAAATATCTGTGAAATTGAACGAACTGAAATAGAACCCTATTTTTCAGAACAGCCGGGTTATGCTGAGCAAGACCCAGAATATTTATGGGATAAATTATGTGAAACTACACAGCGTTTAATTAAACATACTTCAATTGATATTACAAAAATTAACGGTTTGTCTATAACAACACAACGGGGCACACTGGTAAATCTGGATAAAAATGGAAAACCTTTGCGACCTGCCATAGTTTGGCTTGATCAGCGTAAAGCAAAAGTTGAAAAGTGGCCTAAAGGAATTATAAAAAGAGGACTTCAAATTATTAACATGCATGAATCGCTTGTTCATGCCATAAAAGATGGAGAATCTAATTGGATTCGGCAGAACCAACCTGAAATTTGGAAAAAAACATACAAATATGTTTTCCTTTCAGCATTTTTTAATCATCGCCTGGTTGGCAAATTTATCGATTCTGTAGGAAGCACAGTAGGATATATGCCTTTCGATTATAAAAAGCAACAATGGTCTAAACCCAATGACATTAATTCTAAATTATTTCCAATTGAGCGTGAAAAATTAGTTGATTTAGTAAAACCTTCAGAACTTTTAGGAAAAATAACCAAAGAAGCATCTAAACAAACAGGGCTGCCAGAGGGATTACCGGTAATTGCTGCTGCTGCTGATAAAGCATGCGAAGTTTTGGGTTCAGGTTGCATTACCCCCGAAATTGCATGTTTAAGCTATGGAACTACTGCTACTGTTGAGACCGTAAATAATAAATATATTGAAGTTATCAAGTTCTTTCCATCGTATCCGAGCGCTATTCCAAATCATTACAATACTGAGATAATGATTTATCGGGGATATTGGATGATAAACTGGTTTAAAAAAGAATTTGGGCATAACGAAGTTGAACTAGCCAAACGAACAGGAAAAACTCCTGAACAGCTTTTCGATGAGATGATTAAGGATATTCCTGCTGGATCAATGGGTTTAACACTTCAACCTTATTGGTCGCCTGGAGTGAAAATTCCTGGTATTGAAGCTAAAGGTGCTGTTATTGGCTTTGGAGATGTTCATACGCGTGCACATTTATATCGATCTATACTCGAAGGACTTACTTATGCTCTTAAAGAAGGTGCAATGCGCACTCAAAACCGAACTGGAGTTAAAATTAAAAAATTGCGCGTTTCAGGTGGTGGTTCGCAAAGTAAAAATGCAATGCAAATGACAGCTGATATTTTTGATTTACCTGTTGAAAAACCACATACCTATGAAACATCTGCCCTTGGTGCGGCAATAAACTGTGTTGTAGGTTTAAAACTTTATCCTGATTTTCAAACAGCCATAGATCATATGTGTAGGGTTGGGGAAGTTTATTTACCGAAGTCTGAAAATCGAGATATTTATAAAGAACTATATAATAAGGTATACAAAAAAATGTACAAGCAATTAAGACCTCTATATCACGATATCCGGAACATCACAAATTATCCAAAAAGGGAAGAATAATCTCATCCAATTCAAATACAAAAACTTTAAACATATTTCGTGAAATTATGTTATAAAAGTGCATAAATCAGAATCATGAATCAGGTATTTAATTTAGATGTATTCGTACTTGTAATCCTAACAATAGTCTGGTGTTTCTTTCATAGTACTCTTATATCCCCTGTAATTATTAAGTTTTTAAAGAAAACCTTAGATTCTAAATTCAGGTATTATCGGATTGCTTACAACCTGTTTTCTTTAGGAACATTTATTCTGGTTTTGCAATATGAAATGACAATCAGAAAAGAAATCATTTTTGATTGGAAGGCTTATTTTGGAATTATTCGGGTTTTCTTATTTATTCTGACAATTGCTCTTTTTTATTTTGGAGCACAACGATATAGTTTCTCAGAATTTATTGGATTAAAACAACTTAACAGGCAAAAAATAAATTTAACTATATCTCGATCGGGAGAACTGGACACGTCAGGAATTCATAAAATTATCAGACATCCTTGGTATTTAGGGACTTTGATAATTATCTGGTTAAGAGATTTAAGTATTTCTATTATTTATATGAATATTATTCTTTCTGCATACCTGATTATAGGTGCATTATTAGAAGAAAAAAAACTGGTTAACGAATTTGGACAAGCCTATTTAAATTATAAAAAGCAGGTATCAATGCTTATTCCTTTTAAATTGCTAACAGCACCAAATTATAAAAATCAGAAGTAGTAAAACCAGTTGCTATTTTTTGTAAACAATATCTCTTCCAAATGGAGTAAGAGCTAACGAGGCCAACTTGAAATGTTGATTCCCAAAAGGTATTCCAATAATCGTTATGTATAAAATAACTCCGAAAATCAAATGTGATAATGCAATCCATATACCTCCAATAAAAATCCATAGAATATTAAATATAAGGTATAAGCATCCGCTTGAACGATTGCTTTGTATTGTGGTTTTTCCAAAAGGCCATAAAGCCAACAATCCTAATTTAAGTGTTTGTATTCCGAATGGAATTCCAATTATGGTTACCATTAATAGAAAACTGCTAATAAAATATTCAATTGCAGTAATAATTCCTCCAAATACAAGCCATAATATGTTTCCCAGAAGTCTCATTTTTTTTATTTTAAATTTCTGCAACTAAAATTAATTAAATTTTGGCATAAAAATTGAATTTTATATTTGCATTAATTTAAATGTTCAAGATATGATCACAAAAAGAAATTTAATTACAGGTTTATTCATTTCATCCATGTTTTTAATATTATCATGTGACGATTTGTTTGATGAGAGAATCGAAGGGAATAATGTTGTTGTAACTAAAATACGTTCAGTGACTTCTTTCGATGAAATAGTTTCTACAGGAAATTTTGATGTTTACTTTACAGTAGCCGATTCAACATCTCTTATTATCGAAGCTGAAGAAAATCTATTTCCATTTATCACAACCAGAGTTGGTGGGGAAAGAATCTATATTGAGACTAAAGATAACTACAGACTTGATAATAATGAACCAATAAAAATTAGGTTAACTTCTCCAAATATAGAAGGAGTAGTACTAACTGGTTCAGGTTTTATAGTGTGCGACAGCCTTTCAGCTGATTATTTTAGTGCTGAGCTAACTGGATCAGGGAAAATTGAGTTCCTTAATATAGATGTCACCGAAGCTGATTCTGAAATATCAGGCTCAGGTGATATTACTCTCTCCGGTTCAGTCAATAGCTCTGATTTGCTTATTACTGGATCTGGTAATATCAAAACACTCGACTTATATCAAAAGTATTGTGAAGCTACAATTACTGGGTCAGGAAATATTTATACAAATGTTGAAGATCACTTAAAAGCAGTAATTACAGGATCAGGAAATATATATTACACTGGCAATCCTATTATTGATAAAACCATAACAGGCACAGGTTCTGTTAAGAGATATTAAATTTATAATTAAAAACTAAAAAGAGAGAGCAAATTTCAGGCTCTCTCTTTTTATACATTTAGAATTTCACCTTCCGATTTGGCTATAACCACAGCTCCACAACTATCACTCCATACATTGGTTGCTGTTCTGAACATGTCTAGAATTCTATCCACAGGGAGTATTAAAGCCATCATTTCAATTGGTAAACCAAGTACTTCTAATATGATAGTAATAATAACCAAACTTGCCATAGGAACAGCAGCTGTACCTATACTTGATAACACTGCTATTATTAATACAGTTAATTGTTCCTTAAAACCCATTTCTACTCCCTTTGCTTGAGCTATAAACATAACCACAGCTGCAATATAAATGGCGGTGCCATCCATATTAACGGTAGCGCCAATGGGTAACGTGAAGTTTGTAATTTTATGTGAGACACCTGATTTTTCATTTGTTTCTTTCATATTTAGAGGTAATGCAGCAGCAGATGATGCTGTAGAAAATGCAGTAATGAGTGTAGTTTTTACATTGTTGAAATGTTTATAAGGTTTTGCTTTACCAATAAAACGGGTAATTAATGGTAAGCTTATTAACGCATGTATTAATATTGCTGCGATAACAGTGATCATAAATGAACCAAGCTTTACAATCATATTACCAAAGTCATTCTGTTCTGCTACAACTTTTACTATTAATCCAAAGATTCCAAAAGGAGCAAGCTTGATAATAAGCATTGTCATTTTCATAAACAATTCAAAGAATGCATTAAAAAAATCAGAAAGGATTGTTTTGTTCTTATTATCTACCTTACTTATAAAAACCCCAACAATAATAGCAAAGAATATAACCGATAAGAATTCATTACTTGCCATAGACTTAAAAATATTCTGAGGAACGATCTGAATCAACATATCTGAGATACTTTGTCTTTTAAAATCCAGTGATTCATTAACCGTAATACTTGAAATATCCATTCCTACACCCGGTTTAATTAAATCTACTAATAGTAATCCCACTGATATTGCAAGAATAGTGGTCATTAGATAATATCCTAAAGTTTTTATACCAAGTCTTCCAAAGTTTCCTTCACTTCCAATATTTGAAATCCCCGAAACAATTGAGCTTAATATTAATGGAATGACAATCATTTTAAGCATGCGTAGAAATATATCACCCATCCACGATACATAGTTAACTTGATCCTTAAAAAAAATTCCAAATACAATTGCAATGATAAATGCAATTAATATTTGCCAGTGTAATGCAACTTTTTTCATTCTTGCTTATTTAATATATGAGTGCTAATGTAATAAATAGCACAAAAATTTGATTGAAAAATGGGAGTTAAGTTTAATTTAAACACAAAAATTCCTATAAAAAATACTTATCGACATTTAATTATTGGTTTGGTAAGCTACACAAGTTTTTAAATATGCAATTCTCAGAGAGATAAGTTTTGAAATAAAAACTGAGTATTTTATTTAATACAAAGTTGCTATTTACTAAAAGAATTCAATTGTATACATTAAAAAGAATTGATTAAATTTACATATGTAATTTATATATTAGATTTACAAATGTTTATATGATAAAATTTAATTTAGTTTACATATGTAGCGATGTTTTATTGATTTAATTAATGACTTATGTAAAAAGTTACAATCTGTAACCGAATACCTATTCTTAATATATATATTTATCATAATATCAGTATATTATATACTTTTACTTAATAATACATTTAAATTATATGCTATTTTTAATCATATATGAAGATATTAAGCGAAACTTAATAGTATATTATGCATTATACCAGTACATTATACTATATTCATAAAGTATTACTAAATTTAATACTATATTTCGTGAAATGTTTGGAAATACAGGCTATTAACATGTAATACTCATTACCTAATAACAGATCCAGTACCTATATATAGTATATGTTATGAAAAATGAATTAAAATAGCATAGATTTATTAATAACTGTTTTTAACTAAACTTCACCTTTTTTTATCCTTAATTTATTCACAGTTGTAAACAAAATAAATCATTCATAATATTACATGTGTAAACTATATTTGTATTACATTTGTAATTATTATTGTTTACAAATATGAAAGACCGAATAATTCAATTTTTAAGCGAAAACAATTTAACATCAACAAAATTTGCTGATAGTATTGGGGTTCAAAGATCAAGTATTTCTCATGTTTTATCTGGCCGTAATAAACCAAGCTTTGATTTTATTGAGAAAATGCTTTTAGCCTACCCTGATTTAAATGCCCAATGGTTAATTACCGGAAAAGGAAATATGTTAAAAAATCAGCTTACCTTATTTAATACAGAAGATGAAATTAAATTTGGAGATTTAACTTCCCGAGAATCGAATATTCAAAACCCACCTGGTAAAGAGGTAAATAAAATTAATTCAGAACAAGATAAGGAAGGATTTATAGATCAGAAGATCACTATTAAAGAGGGTTTAAATGGTATTGAGCGGATTGTGATTTTTTATACTAATGGATATTTTAAAGAATATAAACCAGAATAAAAATTCAGCATTCTGTATTATCTTTGTAAAAAAACTTATGTATAAAAATTTTATTCGCCCCCTTTTATTTTTATTACAACCAGAAACTGTTCATCACATTATCATTAATTTTCTTAAAATTGGTTTTAAAATACCAGGTATAGCTTACTTGGTTAGAAAATCTTTTACTCTTAAAAATATCAGCCTAAAAACCACTTTTTTGGGGATGGAATTTGATAACCCTGTTGGGTTTGCCGCCGGTTTTGATAAAAATGCTGAGGTTTACAAACAATTTTCGAATTTTGGTTTCTCTTTTATTGAAATAGGCACAGTTACACCTAAGGCACAACCAGGAAACCCTAAACCTAGATCATTTCGAGTTCCAAAAGATAAAGGTCTTATTAACCGTATGGGATTTAATAATAAGGGTGTAGATTATGCAGTTAATCAATTAAAAAACAATAACCATAAGGTTATTATTGGAGGAAACATTGGTAAAAATTCAAATACACCAAATGAAGAGGCTCTAAACGATTATATTACTTGTTTCGAGAAGCTATACAATTATGTTGATTACTTTGTAGTAAATTTAAGTTGCCCTAATATTAAAGATTTAAGGAAGTTGCAGGATAAGGATTCGACTATTACGATCCTGAATAAATTAACCGAATTACGTAGATTAAAATCGCCATATAAACCTGTTTTACTAAAGATATCTCCCGATCTCACAAACGACCAGCTTGATGATGTTATCGAAACCTTTAATATTACAGGTATTGATGGCGTTGTTGCAACGAATACTACTGTTTCAAGAGATGGTTTATTGACAGATAAAAAAAGGCTCGAAGAAATTGCAAATGGAGGATTAAGCGGGAAACCTCTGAATAAACGTTCTACGGAGATTATTAAATATTTAACCGAAAAATCAAAAGGAACAATACCAATAATTGGTGTTGGCGGAATTATGACAGTTAGTGATGCAATTGAAAAGTTGAACGCAGGAGCAACTTTAATTCAAATTTATACAGGATTTATTTATGAAGGACCTGCATTTGTTAAACGAATAAATAAAGCTTTAATAAAGCAACGCAAATAACATTAAAACAATTAATTAAATAAAAAGGAGAAGTAAAATACTTCTCCTTTTTTTATTTTATATAAGTGTAATTAACCAAAAAGTTAAGGCTCCACTTAAATATCCTAAAAGTGCCAACCAACTGATATGTTTAATATACCAGAAAAAATCTATTTTTTCAAGTCCCATTGCTGCAACACCAGCAGCTGAACCAATAATCAATACACTTCCTCCAGTTCCAGCACAATAAGCTAAAAATGACCAGAAATCGCCGTTTTGTACAAAGAAAGAAGCATATCCAATTGCATCAGGATTTGCAACATCATACATCCCTATAGAGGCTGCTACAAGCGGAACGTTATCAATTACAGATGAAATTAATCCTATAAATACATTTATTACATAAATGTTGCCTATTTTATCTGCTAACCAAACTGAGAGCACATCTAAATGTCCAGCACTTTGAAGTGCGGCTACTCCACTTAAAATACCCAAAAAGAATAATATAGTAGGTGTATCGACCTCTTTTAAAATCCTATTTACATTTAATTTTCTTAAATCTTTTTTTCCATTAAAATGAAACCTCAAGTCAGTATAAAACCATAAAAATCCTAATCCTAATAGCATTCCCATGTAAGGTGGAAGGTGAGTATAAGTTTTAAAAACAGGTACTGAAATTAATGCAAAAACTCCAGCAATTAAGATGGTAACCTGATCTCTATATGGAACAAACTCCCGCATCTCATTTTCTTTAAGACTTGGATGTTTTATTTTTCCTTTTATAAAAAATGATAAAATAGTTAATGGAACAACCATACTTACTAAACTTGGAATAAAAATAGTTTTAATAATACTTACTGCAGTTATTTGTCCACCAATCCACAACATAATTGTAGTCACATCACCAATAGGAGACCATGCACCACCTGAATTTGCCGATATTACAATTAATCCTGCAAATAACCACCTATCATGTGTATCTCTAGAAAGTTTACGCATTAATGCAACCATTACAATAGTTGTTGTGAGGTTATCTAAAATTGCGGATAAGAAAAATGTTAAAAAGCTAATTAACCAAAGAAGTTTGATCTTTTTTGTTGTTCTGATCTTGTCTGTTAGAATTCTAAATCCCTGATAACTATCAATTACTTCCACAATAGTCATCGCACCAAGTAAAAACAAAATAATTCCAGCAATTTCAGAAATATGTTCAGGCAATTGATGATGAGCAATAAACTCACGAACTGTCTCAGTGTTTAAAGGATTAATTAATTGACTTGAAAATTCATTCCAGCTTCTGCTAAGCCCCAATGATAATATTTCTTTTCCACCTAAAATGTATGCAGTCCATGTTAATACTCCTAATAATAATGCCGATGCAGCTTTATTAATCTTTATTTTATGTTCAAAGATAATCAGAGTATAACCTACCGTAAAAATGAATAACATTAATATAAACATGATAATTATGGTTTAATTTTTTTTAAAAACGTGCAAAAGTAAGTTATTAAAAGATCAATTCGATATAAACACAGCGAAATATTTATATATTTAGAGTGATATATGTCAATAGGGTTTTAGGCAGCTAAATAAAAAAGAGAAGCTCTGAAAGCTTCTCTCTTAGTGACCCAACTGGGACTCGAACCCAGGACCCCATCCTTAAAAGGGATGTGCTCTACCAGCTGAGCTATTGAGTCAATTGGATTGCAAAAATAAAACCTTTTTCTTTAAATCAAAAGATTTCAAAATAAAATATAAAAATAAAATTCAAATTCACTGATTAGCAATGAATTCAATTCAAATTAATATTGGATCTAACGTAACATTGTTTAAAATAAAAACTATCACTAGCAAAATATTAGTCAATTCAATCCTAAAATTTATCAAAAAGAAAAATTCTTGGTATAATTGTATCAGTTAAATTAACCGATTATTGACTGTTTTTTATGATTAATCAAATACATTCATCTTATAATCAATAAAATAAAATGTACACTTCTGAAACAAAAATTAGGGTTCGTTATGGAGAAACTGATAAAATGGGATATGTATATTATGGGGTATATCCTTTATATTATGAAGTAGGCCGAACAGAGCTAATGAGAAATTTTAATTATGCCTATAAAAAAATAGAAGATATGGGCATTATCCTACCCGTTAAGTCCCTAGAAGTAAAGTATCATAAGGCGGCCGTATACGATGATCTGTTAACTATCAGAACTACTATAAAAGAAATGCCCGGTATTCGAATTACTTTCTATTATGAAGTTTTAAACGAAAATAATGAATTGTTAAACGAAGGAACTACCATGCTAATTTTTGTTGATGAGAAATCCAGAAGACCTCGCAAAGCACCAGAAGAGCTTATTGAACAACTAAAACCATATTTTAATAAATAGTTTTCAAATTAATTTAAAGAGGGTAGAAAGATAAATATTTGCCACAAAGGCACTAAATCACAAAGGTTCACAAAATCATAACGTGCAGACTATTTAATTTTTGTGACTCTTTGAGCCTTCGTTCCGATAAATATCGGGATAGTGGCTAATTTTCATTTCTTAATCTTGCTACACCCCCTTTTTCATGATTAACTCTTTATCCTTCAACAATTTTTTCATGATTCTTGTAATGATTAAAAATCTGAATCGTCTTGTTTATGAATTGAGCTCATTTAAACAAAACATTTGTAGAATTTAAACAAAAAAATCATGAAAAAGATAATAACAATAGTAGTTTTAGCAGCATTCCCATTCTTATTGAGTGCACAAGATTTTGTTGACAATATGATTGCCAAATATCAAGGAGAAAAAGGTTTTACAACAGTAGTAATAAATAGTGCTCTGTTTGATATTGCAGCTGCAATTGATGATGATGAAGATCTTCAGAAAATGAAAGGAATGATTGATAACATTAGAATTATTGCCATGGACGATCATTTCAGTTCAGATTTAAATTTCTTTAATGAAATGAAATCACAGGTTGACACAAAAGCATATGTAGAACTAATGACTGTAAAAGAACATAATAACGATGTTGTTTTTTACGTGAAATATGCTGGAAATGAAATTGAAGAGTTATTGCTGGTTGCCGGAGGTAATGATGAAAATGCGATGATAAGCATCAAAGGAAAAATAAATTTAAAACAATTAGCATCTTTATCAAATTCAGTTCATATATCAGGGTTTGAGTATTTAGACGAATTAGAAAATCATTAAGAAAGGGGGAGAAAAATCTCCCTTTCTCAAAATTAATTTGTAATTTTCATGGTCTTGAATTGTTGATAAATGACTGCTGAAGCTTTTAAAGAAAACATATTACCATTAAATAGAAAACTCCTGGGTTTCGCAAATCGATTTATGCAGGATTTTGACGATGCTAAGGATATTGTGCAGGAGATTTACATTAAGCTATGGAATATGAGAACAGAGTTGGATAAATACAACAGTGTTGAAGCTTTGGCAATGCGAATGACGAGGAACCTGTGTTTAGATAAAATAAAACTTAATAAAACGATTCCTTTAAATGGTTCAATCAAAGAAGAATCATTTAATGAAACCGATAGCAAAGAAAAAGAAGTTGAAATAAAACTTGCTGTATTACGTGCTAAAAAAGCCATTGATCATTTAGAAGAACCACAAAAAACAATTATGCAATTGCGTGATATTGAAGGTTATGATTATGATGAAATAGCACAAATATTAAATATGAATGTGAATACAATACGTGTTAGCTTATCAAGAGCAAGAAAAAAGGTAAGAGACTATTTAATTGAAAAATATTATAAACATGGATCTGAAAAAAATAAAAACTCTGTTAGAGAATTATTATAACGGAGATACTACAAAAGAAGAGGAAATAATTCTTCGCGAATATTTGAGCAATGAGAATATTGATAATGAACTCATTGCAGATAAAGATATTTTCTTATTTCAGATTCACCAAAATATGGAATTGAATAATACTCCTGATATTTCGGAGGAGATATGGAACTCTCTAAACAGGAATAATACTGGAGCTAAGAAGGAAAACAAGAATTTTGGTTATATCTATTTGAAAATCGCTGCAAGCATTATTATTCTTGTAGGTTCGTATTTTATTTTAAAAACTCAGGTATTTAATCCCGAACAAGAAACGTATTTTACCGACACGTATGATAATCCTGAAATAGCATATCAGCAAGCAAAAGAAACCCTTTTATACGTTTCAGCCTTGCTGAATAATGGCACGAGTCACTTAGAACCTATTCAAAAAATAAATGAAAGCACACAAAACTTAAAAAAATTGTCGAGCTTTAACTATGGTTTAAATGAACTTAGTCCAATTAATACCTATGATCTTGCAAATAAATATTTTAAACAATAAAACCATGAGAAAAATAGTATTTAGCTTATTTGTACTTCTATTCCCTTTAATCACATTGGCTCAAAGAACGCCCGTTGATGAGCTATTTGATAAATATAGCGGGAAAGAAGGATTTACTTCTGTTTATATTACAAGCTATATGTTTAGCATGTTTTCAAATTTAGAAACAGATGATCCTGAATTCGATGCCCTGGTTAAGAATCTAAAAGGGATTAAAATTCTAGCTACCGACGATTCCTATAGTGGAAGTGCCAATTTTTACAAAGAAATAATTGACAAGTTACCCATGTCTGTTTATAAAGAACTAATGGTAATAAAAGAAAAGGATCAGGATGTTAAATTTCTTATCAATGAGAAAGACGGGAAAATCATAGAACTTTTATTGATTGCTGGGGGTAAAGATGATAATGCTTTAATAAGCATACAAGGGAATATCGACCTAAAAACCATTTCGAAATTATCAAAATCGATGCAAATTGATGGTTTAGAGCATCTTAAAGAAATTGATAAAAATAAATAACTTTTTATGAAATAAGCATAAGTAAAATAAACACATGAAACCCTCATGAGCAAAAGCTCACAAAAGGAGATGAATAAATTTTGAGGGTTCCATGGTAATTGAAGTACTAAAGTAAAAATTGGCAATTATATTTACTTGAATAACAGAAGTATAACATAAATATAAACATAAATATAAACTAATGAAAAAACTCACAATTTTTATATTGGCAGTTCTTCTTATTTTCAATTATTCATGTATTACAGATCAGAATAAATATAAGGAAACAGACATTTTTGAAGATTATGAAACCGAGAACGGATTTACTGTATTGCATATTCCGCCTGTTTTATTTAAAATAGTGATATCTGCTTCAGAAGAATCAGACCTAAGCTCAAAAGAACTTACAGATAAAATTGAACTTATTAAACTTATGTTCTTTGAAGAAAAGGGAAATACAATGAAAATGAAAGATATCAAAGATTCAATGAATGCTAAGGTATCTGATTTCAACTATAATCTGTTAACCCGAATTGCTGAGAAAAACAACGACATATCTATTTATGTTATTGATATTGATAAAGTCATTCATGAAGTTTTAATTACAATTGCTTCGGAAAATAGTTATGTTGGTATAAATTTGATTGGAAATTTTACACAAGATGAAATTATGAAAGTTTATAAGGCGATTAACATGCAAAAAATTCAGAACTTCGACAAAAACTAATTCCTTATTCTAACAAAAAAGATAGAGCGGATTTGACTTCTCGCTCTTTTTTTGTTTTGGCACGATACTTGAATAATCAAATTCTGTAAACAATATAAATATAAATGCGTATATGTTTTTGTAAAAAACTGAAATTAAATGAAACCATTTTACATTTTTTAACATCTATTCTATGAATTTATTAATTGAATTTTCTAATACTAACCAAAACTATAAACGATGAGAAACATGAAAAAACTAATTACAATGATGCTTATGATGGCATCAGTATTTTTCTTTGCTTGTTCTGAAGATGAAGATAAAAAGTTATCACCGGAAGAAGCTAAAGCAGAACTAAACAGCATGACTGATGATATGTCTGTAAAGTTAGATGAAATGAAAAATGCAGAAGGATTTAAGGCTATTGAAGCTTTGAATAATATGCCAGATCCTTTTGTTGAAACAATGTCATCAGGAAAAACTACAATTATCCAAAACATAAAAAAGTATACTTTGCCTTTATTTGATAAAACAAAAGTAAAAAGTATAGAAGGAAATTTTGATTTTGAGTATTGGTGGGGAACATACACCTGGGATCAAGAACATCAAATGTGGACAGTGGTTTTCGACGATCCAGCAGTTACCACTGACGATAAGATTGTTATTATTTTCCCTGCTGATGAAGCAAATATGAATAATAATAATGCAACAATTACTATTCTAGCCTATGAAGAAGTTGAGTTATCTGTTGATGGTTATTACTACTACGAACCTATAGATATTGAGGCTAACATAGTTGTTGATGGAATAGAACTTGTTGGTATTGATTTTGCAGCTAATTGGGGCTCTCAAGGAGAGCTTGAAATGCTTGATGTTGAAGTATTTGTTCTTCCATTCACATTCTCTATTAATTTTAATATTGCTTCCGTTTCTGGTGATATAGACTTTGAAATTCTATATAACTCTGAATCTTTATTTTCTATTGGATTAGATGCAACTTTTGCTGATGCCACAATGGAAATGCCAATTAATATTCATGGATATATTCAATATTTAAGTGTTAAATTTGATATAGATATTGATGTTCAAAACATTACTGATCTGGTTGCTCAAGTTCAAGCCAATCCGACGATGTATACACAAGAACAAATGCTTGAAATGTTGAACAACGAAATTGATGCGGTAGTTCTGGTTAATGGTGTTAAAGCAGCAGATATTGAAATGGAAATAGATGCATTAACGGATGAACCATACCCTGTATTTGTATATACTGATGGAACTTCTGAACCAGCTCAACCTTACCTGGAAGAATTCGTACTTAGTTTAGAAGATTTTTTTGATTTCATGGACTCTATTTACGGTTAAGATAATTATATAAAAAAAAGGGCTTTTTTCAAAGCCCTTTTTTTATGCTTTTTTTAATTCCAAAACAGTAATCTCAGGTGCCATTCCTATACGACCTGGAAAACCAATATATCCAAAACCCCGATTAACATATAAATATTGATTATCTTCTTTGTATAAACCCGCCCAACGTGGGTATTTATATTTTACGGGACTCCATTTTATATTCCCAATTTCAATTCCAAACTGCATTCCATGTGTATGACCCGATAAGGTTAAATCAATATCTGTCCTATGAATAACTTCTGCATCCCAATGTGAAGGATCGTGCGACATTAGTATTTTAAAGGGCAAATCAGCAGAACCATTCATTGCTAAAGAAAGGTTCCCATATTGAGGGAAAGGGGGTAATCCCCAATTTTCGACACCAATTAATGCAATATTAGATCCATTGAATTGAATTTCCTCAGATTCGTTTAAAAGTAATCGAAAGCCAATGTCGGCATGTGCTTGTTTCAGATTGTTAAGATTTTTGGCCTTTTCAGCTTCATTTTTCCAATCAAAGTAATCTCCATAATCATGATTACCCAAAATAGAGAACTTGCCGTATTTTGCCTTTAATTTGCTTAATATTGGAATCCAGCCATTTAATTCTTCAGCAAAGTTGTTTACCAGGTCGCCAGTAAATAAAATAACATCCGGATTTTGCTCATTTACCAAATCAATAGCACTCTTAACCTGATTTTCATGACCCAGAAAGCTACCAATATGAATATCCGATATTTGAACTATTTTAAAACCATTGAAATCTGCGGGTAAATTCTGAAACGATAGCTTTTCATTTTCTATTCTAAAGTTGAACCTTCCTTTTGCCATTCCATAAAGAATTGATGTAAAAGGAATAGCAGCTGCAACCAACCCAATTTGAGTCATAAATTTCCCTCTTGATATGCTTTGAACATTTTTTACCAGGTCATTAGAATGATTGCTTGTTAATTTACTTATTAACCATTTTCCTAGATAAACAACATCATCGGTTAAATGAAAAACAATAAATACCAATTTTGGAATATAAAACAAAATAAATAATCCGGCTAATAAAAAGAAATTTTTAAATATTCTGGGTTCCCTTTCGAAAGGGAGAAGTGTCCTGAAATATAGCAAGAACGAAATGATTAAAACTGGTATCATCCAGTAAAATAAATAAATGATATATCTCAATCCATTTGATCCTAATGTTGAAACCAATAGTTTTATTCCCTTAAATGAGTATAAATCAACAAGCAAAATAAAAGTGAAAATAAAAACGAATATCATAATAAACCTTTCTTTCATGTTTTATAATTTTTCTCCAAAAATCTAAAATTCTTTGAATAATAAACATCTTTTTACAGCGAATACAACAAATATAGGAATGAATGTGTTAATTTTATAAAGCATTACATTTCTTTCTTTACACAAACAGAAACTCAAATGAATTGTTTAAATTTAGTAATAAAATTCATTTTGTTAAACTATAAGTTTATTTATGATTGATAAAGAATTAATAATTAAAGAATTAAGATACAAAACTTCGAGAAGTAGCGGGAGTGGAGGACAAAATGTAAATAAAGTATCTACGAAAGTTGAACTTCGTTTTGATATTGATAATACTTCATTATTAACTGATACAGAAAAAGATACAATAAAGCTTAAATTAAAAAACAGAATATCATCGGAAAATATTTTAATTATCACTTCCGATTCAGAAAGAACACAGTTGAGAAATAAAAAGAAAGTAATTGAACTGTTTTTAGAATTATTAGAAAAGGCGCTAAAGAAACCCAAAAAGCGACTAAAAACGAAGCCTACCAGAACATCAAAGGAGAATCGATTAAAGGAAAAGAAGATTAAATCGGAGATAAAACAATCAAGAAAAATAAATGAAGATTGAGCGAGAAACGGGTTTCGAACCCGCGACCTTCAGCTTGGGAAGCTGACGCTCTACCTACTGAGCTATTCTCGCATTCGATAAAATTATTAAAAACTTTGAAATATTATTTAAAAAACAACTATTTTTTTAACTTATCAATATCATTTTTCATTTCCTGAATCATGCTATACAACTTATTCGGATTAAAATCGCTTGGTTCTGGTAAATCAAAACTTATAAAACCTAATGCTTTCCAAATTTCGTGTATTTCTTCAACCTTAATAGTGTATGGAGAATAATCTGGATTATCCGATTTTAGTACAATCTCTCCCGATTCATTCACTTTATTGTACAGACGCTTATAAACGATTCCTTCATCTTTTGAAATCAAGATATAAGGCTTTCCATCATAAATTTCTTCCCAATTACCCAAATATTCACAAATTATATATGATCCGGACTTAATTGGTTCCATACTATCTCCTTTAATCTGAAAAACTCTATACGTTCTTTCCTTACTAAGCTCAACCAGCGGAAGCGAAAAATGCGGTAGTTCACTTATATAATCAGGATCAGCATATCCGTTGGTATAACCTGCCGAAGCATGCACAGGAACAGTTGTTATTAACTCTTTATCATTCTGATCAACAATAGTGCTTATCACACGCAGATTGTCTCCTCTAATAAAATCTGTTATTGGCTCATAGGATGATTCTGAAAGTTTCAATTTGATGATATCATCAATAGAAATACTAAAGAAGTATGCAATATCCTGAAGCACAGACAATTTTGGAACTGCCCTGTTTTCTTCGTATGAACCAATCATTGCTCGATTTACACCAATATTTTTGGCTAATTCTTCCTGTGTTAAACCTTTTGTCTTTCTCAGGTACTTAATATTATCACCAATTAATTCCATAGCAGTAATTTTTAAAAACAATGCTAATATAATAAAATTACTAAATATTTTAGTTAATATGCAAATTAATTTAGTATATTTGCTAATATTATTTGCATTACAATCAGAAATGAAACAAGAAAGTATTGATAAACTAAAAATATTAGCAAGTGCTGCCAGGTACGATGTTTCTTGTGCATCAAGTGGAAGTAACCGGCCAAATACTGGCAAAGGTCTTGGAAATGCAGCTCCCTGGGGAATTTGTCATAGTTTTACTGAAGATGGCCGGTGTATTTCATTAATGAAATTGATGTTGACGAATCATTGCATTTACGACTGTGCATATTGTGCAAACAGAAAAAGTAACGATATTCCGCGTACAACGTTTACTGTTGATGAAGTAGTTGATTTAACCATCGAGTTTTACCGACGAAATTATATTGAAGGTTTATTTTTAAGTTCAGGGATAATAAAAAATCCCGATTATACCATGGAACGAATGGTCTGGGTCGCCAAAGACCTTAGGGTGAATCAAAATTACAATGGTTATATTCATTTAAAATCAATTCCGGGAGCAAGCGATCAGTTGCAGCAATTGGCAGGTTTATATGCCGATCGTTTAAGCGTAAACATTGAAATTGCCACAGAAAACAATTTAAAAATGCTGGCTCCGGACAAGAATTATAAAAGTATTCTAAATCCTATGAATACGATAAAGAATAAAATTATTGAGAATAAAGAAGAAAGAAGTAAATTCAGGCATGCACCACGTTTTACACCTGCTGGTCAAAGCACTCAACTTATTATTGGTGCAACACCTGATAATGATAAACATATCTTAAATCTGGCAGGTAATTTATATAATTCCAAAAACCTGAAAAGGGTCTATTATTCAGGATTTATACCAGTAAACAGCTACGACAAGCGGTTGCCGGCTATTATCGAGCCTCCTTTAAAACGTGAAAACAGATTATATCAAGCAGATTGGCTATTCAGGTTTTATCATTTTACCATAGATGAAATTGTGAATGATGATCATCCCGATCTTGATTTGGAGATTGATCCTAAACTGAGTTACGCTTTGCGTAATCCATGGTTATTTCCTGTGGATATTAATAAAGCAAGCTATGAAACCATTTTAAGAGTTCCGGGAATTGGGGTTTTGTCGGCAAAAAAGATAATTCTAGGAAGAAGATATAACAAATTAAACCAATCGCATCTTAAAAAAATAGGAGTTGTTCTAAAACGAGCAAAATATTTTATTACTTGTAATGAGTTAAAAACGCCTACAATTCATGAGATTCAGCCTAAAAATTTTAAAAAGATGCTTTTAAGTGAGAATAAACCTGTAAAACAATATCATAAATCATTGTATAAACAATTAAGCTTATTCCCTATAAATTAAAACCTTAAATCATGGACTTATTTATATATGATCAAACATTTGAAGGATTACTAACAGCAATACAGGATGCTTTTGACTTAAATATTGAACCTGATAAAATACTCAGCACAAAAGCATTTCAGGATGATTTGTTTGCCATAAAGTATTACATAACAACTGATCCGGATAAATTCGAAAAATTATGGGAACAAATAAAAGATAAGTCCAGCGAGCAGAATTGTCAGCGAATATTTAAAGCATTTTTATCTGAATTGCCAGATATTGAAATTATTATATACAATTACATAAAGTTAATTCTAGAAACACCGTATAATGTTGAAGTTGATTTTAGCAACGAAAACCTTGTAAAATTAAATAATATACAGAAAAAGGTTGGAAGGGAAGCGCAGAGAGTAATGATGTTTGTTCGATTTCAGAAGACAATTGACGAAATATTTTATGCATCTTTTGATGCCAAATATAATGTTATTCCTTTGACAGTGGCTCATTTCAGAAGTCGTTTCGCCGACCAGAAATGGGTAATTTTTGACACACGTCGTAAATTTGGTTATTATTATGATCTTGAAAATGTCAGAGAAATAACTATTGGAAATCAAAAAGTTAGTCTCGATTCGGGCAAAGTGGATAAGGATATTCTTCACATTAGTGAGAAGTTATTCCAAAAACTCTGGAAAAGCTATTATGATACCATAAACATTAAGGAAAGGAAGAATTTAAAGGTTCACATGCAATTTTTACCAAAGCGATTCTGGAAGTTCCTTCCTGAAAAAGATTTTAAAAACAATTTGGTTATGAACTAAATTGAATGTTTCAGATATAAAAGCTAAATAACATACGTAGCTTTTCACAAAGTATTATCTTCTTTTATTAGTTTTGCTTGTGATTTAATGGGTAAACTATGTACTTTTCAATAATTACAAACCAGATACTAATTCTTGCGTTTCTTGCAATAATTGGAGTAATTGCAACAAAATTCAACGTAATAAGTGAAGAGGTTAAAAACAGCATTGCAAAAATAGTTTTTAACATAACCTTACCGGCGCTTATTATTGCATCAGTAACACATGTTGAACTGAACCATGAATTACTGTATAACAGTTTGCTGGTTTTTATCCTATCAAATATTGGGATCATTTTACTTTTTACTACGGGTAGAATATCCCGGAAAATCTTAAATATAAAAGGTAAAAAAGGAAACATCCATGTAATTCATACCATGCTTGGGAATGTTGCATTTTTAGGTTATCCTTTGTTTTCTGCACTTTTCCCGGGAGGTGAAGGCTTATTTTATGCAGTAATTTTTCACTTAACTCAGGATATTTACATATGGACTGTGGGAGTTTATGAATTTAACAATAGTAAAGATTTAAGTTTCAAAGAAAGTCTAAAACATTTAATAAATCCTAATATTATAGCATTTATCATTGGAATAGTAATGCTAGTATTCGGATTGAAAATCCCTGAATACTTCGATGCGACTGTAAGTGGTTTAGGCAAAACAACTATTTACCTGGCCATGTTATATATTGGTGCTGTATTAGCCCAAAACCCAATGATAACAGCATTTAAAAAACCTGAGATTTATATGCTTATATTTAATAAAATGTTTTTTATTCCTTTTATTTTATTACTTATAATTAATCTGGCATCTTCATTATTTGGAATACATATTGGAAATATTGCCAAGACTGTAGTTGTAATGCAAACTGCAATGCCTTGCATGGCAATGGTTGTAGTATTAGCTAAAAAATTTGGCAGCGACGATGTACATGCCACGGAAAACCTATTTTTATCGACTATAATATCTTTAGCCTCTTTACCTTTTATTTATTTTATCGTTCAAATTTTCTAGCTTGTAAAAAAAACTGCTTTTTATTTATTTTTTTCATAGGGTAAGTCAACATCTTTTAATCTAAGTATTAGAAAATAAATATAAAGATTTAAAAGTTTTGGTTTGTGGGTGAAGGTTAGTTCTTAAACAGAGTGAGTTAAAAGGTACTTATGGTCAGTTCAACAATTGACTGACCATAAGTTTTAGTTTGAGCTATTTTTGTAAATCAGAATAATATTTCTTTATTTTAATTCAACAATATATTGGGTAAATATGATGAATTTTTCAGAAGAAAAAATATTTAAACAAATTAAAGAAGGCGATATAAAGCAATTCGAAGTTCTTTTTAAAGAATATTATGAAAAACTATGTCAGTTTGGTGTAAAATATGTGAAAAATATAGAACAATCTGAGGAAGTAGTGCAAGATACTTTTTATAACATTTGGAAAAATCGGAATACGTTAACTATTAAAACTTCTATTAAAGCATATTTATATACAGCGGTTAGAAACAATTGTTTACAGGTATTAAGAACACGTTCTTTAGATGTGAAATACGAAAATTATTACAAAACACATTATATGAACGAAAGCATAAGTCCATCAGATGAATTAAATGCAAAAGAACTTTCAAATGTGATCAATATTGCACTAAATTCGCTGCCTGAAAGATGTAGGGAGATTTTTAATATGAGTAGAGAGGAAGGTTTAAAATATCATGAAATTGCTGAAAAGCTTTCAATCTCAATAAAAACGGTTGAAGCAAATATGGGGAAAGCACTAAAACACTTCAGATCATATCTGAAAGATTATGCAGAAGCTGTTTAAATAATTAAAAGGGGAAATGATGAAAACAAATAACATAGAAAACTGGGATTTAATTGCTAGATATTATTCTGATGAATGTAATCAGGAAGAGATTAAGGAATTATTTGAATGGAGAGATGAGAATAAGGAAAACCAATTATTGTTTAATCAAGTAAAAAAAGACTTAGAAATTATTAATTTAAATAAATCAATGAATAAAGTAAATGTAGATTTGGCTTGGGAAAAGTTAAAGAACAGAATTCAGGAAGACAATGAAGTTCTGTTAGAGGCAGATGTAAAGGAAAGGAATATTAGGTTTCTGTTTCCTTCAATATTAAAATATGCAGCAGCAATTATTGTACTTTTGGGTATAGGTTTCTTTTCAACAAAAGTTTATCAAAAAATTTCCAATAAGGGCATGATCATAGAATATGCCTCAATGAGTGATCAGGGAAAAGAGATTGTATTACCAGATGGCAGTACTGTAATATTAAATGCAGATAGCAAAATAAGTTTCCCTGATGTTTTTGCTTCAAATGAAAGAAGGGTTGAACTTGATGGAGAAGCTTACTTTGATGTGACAGAAAATCCAAATCAACCATTTATAATAGAAACAAACGACGCCGAAGTTAAAGTATTAGGAACCTCATTTAATGTAAATGCAAGTATTCCAGGTAATTTGGTAGAGGTTTTTGTAGAAACAGGATTAGTTCAGCTTTCAAGAAAAAACAACGAAAAAGAAAAGATTTTAATTAATCCGGGCGATGTAGGAATTTTAAATTCAACTGAGATAGTAAAAGATAAGAATAATGATCAAAATATAATTGCCTGGAAAACCAGAGAAATAGTTTTTCGTGAAGATAATCTTGATCAAGTTCTAAAAACCTTAAATAAAACATATAAAACAACTATTGAATGTGAAAGTCAGGATATTCTTAAACTTAGGTATACATCAACATTCAGAGATCAGAACATTGATTCTATATTAAATGTAATATGTCTAACTTTTAATTTAAAAACAGAAATCATTAATGATAAAATTTATCTTATGAAATATGATAGTTAAAAGCAAAATAATCTGTATATTAAATTCCTTTTATATGCAGTAGTTTATGACTAAAAATATTAAAAATAAAATAAGTACCATGATTCTTTTGTTAGGATTCATGGTATTTGTTTTTAAGCCCTTACAGCTTGTTTCTCAAACAAAATCTATCCTCGATAGTGTAATTACATTTAAGGCAAAAAACATTAGTCTTTACGAGGGTTTAAATGAAATTGGGCGGATTATTGGATATGATTTCTCATATAACTCGGATTTAATTGCAACTAACGATAAAATAAACGAGACTCATAATGAGATAAAATTACGTGATTTGTTGTCAACTATTTTAGATGATACAACATTAACATGTTATACAGTTGACAAACAGATTATTATAAGCAAAAAGAATTTAATCTCAAGTTTAAGCTCAAAACAATTTTATACGAATAGCGAAAATATTTTTCAGGTCATTGGTAATATATATGATAAGAACTCTGGTGATCCTTTAGCATTTGCGAATATTTCACTCTTAGGAAAGAGTTTTGGAACTGTTTCAAATGATCAGGGCAGTTTTAATTTTAAACTACCTTTCAAATATATTCCGGATACACTGGTGATCTCCTATATTGGATACAAAAACACCTATATTCCTGTTAATCAGTTATCATACAATAATAATAATATTTATCTGGAAGAAGATCACTATCAAATACAAGAAGTTATCATTAGAAGTAATGATGCAAAAACAATTTTGAAGGAAGCCACAGATAAAATAAAAGAAAACTATTTTACAGATCCTTATTTAATAACATCATTTTACAGAGAAATTATTACCAACAAAGAAAACCTGGTTGGAATAACCGAAGCCGTTTTGGAAGTTTACAAAAGTCCATATTGGGGCTTATTTTCAGATCAAATTAAATTAATTAAAAGCAGGAAAAATGAATATTATTCGCAAGCAGATACGGTATCATTAAAACTAAAGGGGGGATTATATGCTAGTTTGTATCTTGATATAATAAAAAACCCCACATACTTTTTAACTGAAGAATACTTTTTCTTGTTTGACTATGAAATCGATAAAATAGTAAAGTTCGACAATAGTTCTGCTTACGTAATAAAGTTTAAACCAAAGTCTTATTTAGATGAAAACTCGTTCGAAGGGATTATTTATGTAAGTACCGATAATTTAGCAATTGTAGAAGTGGTATTTAGTTTAACCTCTGAAGCCATTGAAAAATTAGGAAATAACCTGGTTGTTAAAAGAGCATTTGGAACAAAAGTTAAACCTACTGCAGCAAAATATCTTATCAACTATCGGAAAATAAACGATAAATATTTTATGAATCTTGCACGTGGGGAGTTAGATTTTAAAGTAAAGCAGCGAAAAAAATTATTTTCTACTGAATTTAAAACCGTTTTCGAATTTGCATCAAATAATATTGATATGACTGATGTAAATCGTTTTGAACGAATTGAAACGATTTCAATGAATAATGTTTTTATTGACGAAAGCTTTCAATATGACAATCAGTTTTGGGGAGAATATAACTACATAAGTCCTGACGAAACCTTAGAACAAGCTTTAATTCGCATCCAGAAAAAGCTAAATGAACTCGAAGAAGAATAATCGTTTAAATTTCATAAATAGTTTTTAAACTAAAATAAAGTAAAAGTACGATTACGATTAACTTAACTAACCGAATAACAATTATTCCCAATTTATAAACCTTTCTGACATTTTGCTCTGTAATACTAACCGGGTAATTATATTTATGTGGAAATTTTATAAGTATTGAAAATCCTATATAAAATATGATAGCTAAAATCGGGTACAGCCAGATTAAACTTTTGTTACCATAAGAATCTGTTGATCCTGTCAAATTATAATGAGTAGAAATGGAGTTTTGTAATGATGAGTAATTTATAATTACAAAGGTAAATATTGCGATTAAAGTTAAAATGGAACAAATTTCAATTAAATAATCTAACCAATCCGGATAGATTTTTAATTGAGGTCTGTAATTCATCTAAACTCAACTATTCAGATTTTTTATAAGCTCTTACCCAATCCACTTCCATGGTTGCAGGAACCATAGGACTACCTTCCTGACTTATTCCAGAACTTAACACCATATACATAGACTCAGATGGAAGACCTTCAGTTTGCTCGTACAAAACAACATCATTAATTTTCCAAATCAATTTTTTAGGTGTCCATTCCAATGAATAAATGAAATAATCTTTGGCAAAATTCAGTCCTCCAAGTGATTTTTTATTTTTACCATCACCATTCCAATAGTTTGCAACCTCAAGTTTTGAAGGTGATTTTTTACCATACTTAAAAACATCAATTTCAGGTGTTATTTTTTCGCCTAACAACCAAAATGCATGATGTATAGGATAGGAGTGACTTACTTTAATTTTGGCTTTAAAAAGCCCGTATTGTTGTCTAAAATACTGACCTGTATTTATTAAACCTGAAGAATAATCAAATTCTTTATTATAAAATCCCATGGAAGGATCCCAAACTTTTCCCTGAACCTTTTCCTGCTTAGTTACAATTTTTAAATTGCTATTTGAAAATTCCAGATTTGACTCTTTATAAAATTGTTTTTCATTAACCTGCACATAATCATCATTTAACAGATTTTTACCCCAATAATAACCGCTCATCCACTTATCGGCATCCAGTTTAGTACCATCAAAATCATCTTCAAAGCTTAATTCCCACTCATGAAGCTTCGCAAAATCATTATGTTTTTCGAGTTTTAAGTACCATTTTATTTTATCTGAATTTTTTAATCCTTTAAACTCTTCAGCCTGCTTAAACTCTTCTGACAATTTGAATTTGTCTTTAACAAGCAGGTATTTCTTTTCTTCTTTAAACTCTTCAGAATTAATATAAGCTTCTAAGTCTTCGAAATCTGAAATCTCTTGAGAGTCATTCAATTCTGTATATATAGCAAGCTTTTCAGAATCCTTAAATTTGAAATATTGCTTAATTTCAGATGATTTCTTTAATGATTTATAATCTCGTTGCTTCTTATATTCTTCTGTATTTTCAAATTTAATGTTCTTAACTTCAGAAACTTGAGCATTAAACTCCGCAGAATTTATTTCTGTTTCAAGTTCGATAAATGAATTAATATCTTCAGAACCATCTAAGTTCAAAAAGTTCTTGTATTTTTCAGATTCCCCGAATTTGAAATAATTTTTAATTTTTGATGATTTCTCAAGCTTTTGAAACTCTTTAAGCTTTTTAAACTCATCAAGATTTTCAAGCTTTAATTCCTTTATAGCTTTTTGGTGTTCTTTTGAATTTATAGTTCTTTGTAAATTATCAAACTCGGACTTTTCTTCAAATTCCTCACCCTTTTTTACTGATTTTTTAATTCCCTTTAACTCGTTAAATCGTGATGTAATTTGATTTAGTTCGTCCTGTTTTTCTTTCTTTT
The DNA here is from genome assembly GCA_003446015.1 of Bacteroidales bacterium. Lineage (GTDB taxonomy): Bacteria > Bacteroidota > Bacteroidia > Bacteroidales > UBA12077 > UBA12077. The sequence goes on from DMBU01000193.1 coordinate 83,073, forward strand.
TACTTTCAAGCTCAGCTCTTAAAGCATCGAAGTTTATAGAATCAATATATTCCTTTCGTGATTCAAAATCTTCAAGTTCTTTAGAGTCTTTAAAGTTATTAAAATCAGCAAGTTGTTTTGAATCTTTTAGAGCAAAAAACCATTTGTATTTACTTTTTAGGTTTTTATAATTTGCTTGTTTTTCCTTGATTTCTTTTGTCTTTTCTTCTTTTTGTTGAATTAATGATTTTTTAAAATCTTCAAATTCAAGTGAAGTAAAAAACAGATCAAGCTCCTGGTAATTGGTCAGTTTATCAGAATCCTTAAATGACTCATAATCTTTGAGTTCCTTCGAATCTTTAACCTGGTAATAGGTTTTAATTCTTTTCGACTTTTTAAGTTCTTTGTATTTCTTTTCTTTCTCGAATGGCTCCGATCCGGGATACTTTTTAGAATTGATTTCTTTCTTAATATCTTCGAACTCCTTTGAAGTAATAAATGCTTCAAGTTCTTTGTAACGGGCCAGCTCTTCTGATTCAGAATATGCAGTAAATTCTTCAAACTCGTGTTTAAGTTTGTTTTCCTTTTCTTCTAAAACAGAAGTTTTGGGAATCATCCCAAATGTTGCTTTTAACGAAAATTGTGCGCTCATAAGAATTCTATTTTCTTGCCAATGGTTAAAGATATAAAAAAATCATCAGATGTATTTATAAAATATTTGATTTGTTTCAAGCAGCATATCTTCTTAAAAACAAAAAAAGGCCGACATTTATTGTCAGCCTTTTATATTAGATTGATTTTTATTTAATTAATATGTTTCAGAGCTTCTTCAGTAGCTTTAATCATGGGTTGAATTGAGATATCTTCACCTACTGCTTTTTGCATCCAGATTTGAGGTGTTAAGCGTCCAATACTCCAGATTCTATCCACTTCATCAGAAAAATCTTTACCTGTTAAATAATTTTCTATCTGGAAATCAATTAAATGACCAAAAGAATAATTAGCTAAGTACAAAGGATTAGAAATCATATGCGAGTATATGGCTAAAATCGGCTCGTCTTTTGTTCCATAAACTTCTGCAAAATAGGTATTCCACACCTCTTTGGCAATGGATATTACAGCTTCTTTTAACTGTGCCGCTGTTGCATCAGGATTTTCGTATAACCATTTCCAAACTTTCATATCAACCATAGATACGCCCATAATTTCAAAAACAGACCAGTAAAGATCAAGGTTTTGAAGATATTCTTTATCAGGATTCTCATTGGTAAATCCTAACAATTGCAAATCTCTTTTTTGGAAGATGAAAGCTAACGCTTCAGTAAATGCTGTATTTGGAACTCCGTTAATCATATAATAATCTACATCGTGTAAGGAAATTGTTTGCTCAATATTATGTCCGAACTCATGCACAGCAATGTTATATCCTTTATAATCCATTCCTTTTCCCGAAATACGAGTACGTAAATGTGCTTTTTCCGATTTCATTTCGGCACCCCAGGCATGGCCCGAACCACGTGCAGGATCAACCGAAACTTTAGAAGCAATAAATTCAGCACGTTCTTTTTCCCAACCCAATTTTTTCAGAATGTTTCCTAAATCAGCCTCCAGGGCTTTTGGATTTGGATATTTATTCTGTGTCATTTCATTCAGCGTTTCTTCTGAGATAGAACTGCGAGCCTTAAATCCATCATACCAAATATCATAAGGTTTTAAATCTCTGCCTAAACGTTTACTTATTAATTTTCCAACCTCCATTGCTACCGGAGATGATAAATATTCGTCAAAAAGCTTTTCAACTTCTTCCTGTGGAATTTCTTTTGAACCTGAAAAGGCTCGTTTAACAAAAGTATTGTATTCGGTATAATATTGATCGGTAGCTTTATTTGCCTGAAAATTATTTAAAATCTGCTGGTAACGGGTATCAGGCTCTGCTGAAAGCTGAACTTCATTGCCCTCTTTATACACTTTATTCTCTATGGGATTCCAATCGTATTTATTAGAATTAATTACTTCTTCGGGAATGCTTTGATCAATGATCCGTTTCATTACATTGTAAATTAAATCTTGCTTTTCAGGACCCTTTTCTTTATTGGCATAATTTGATTTAATTTCATCGCGTAAGTTCCAGTGCGAAAGCAGAACCATGTCTTCGGGGAATAATTTTTGTCCTTCATTCGTTAACAAATGGCCCATATAAACATTATATTCAGAGATATAAATATCAGCATTGGTTTCAGCTGACGAAATTGCTTGTGACAGTTCAGCCGGAACCCGGGCTGAAAAAACATCACCTAAGCGTGAATAGGCCCATTCTAAAGAATTCCAATCTTTCCCCAACTCATTTTTTTCATCTAAGGAGTAAGGAGGAAAATTTAGTGCAATCACAAAAGCTATTCTATTTGAATAAAAATCAACTGAGAAATGCGAGTCTGGACTGTATCCTGCAAACATAGCATCAATGTTATGGTATGGACCGTTTTCCAAATGCATGTTCTCATTCAAATCCAACACGATTTTATTTTGATGTCCCCAAATAGATTCGAAATTCTTTGAAACTTTATTAAAGATAATTTCTTTTTCGTTTGCATCAGGAATATACTGTTCGATACAAAATGTTTCAAATTCTTCTTGTGTACCGTCTGCAGCTCTCCATAAAGAAGCAGCGTGTGCAACACCACGTTTAATTAGTTCCTGATTTTCAGAGCCATATTTTTCAATTAAAGCCTGTTGAGTTCTTTCAATAGTCTGATCTTCAATATTTTTTTGATCAGCTATATTAGCTTCGTTCGTATTTGTACATTGTGTAAACACCATAACTACCAACGATAAAATAATTAAAAAACTTTTTTTCATGATGATTGTATTATTGTTTGAGTTTTAGTTAAAGTTTAAATCAGTAAAATTAGTATTAATATGATTTAATCAAAATCAATAAGATTAAAAATTACAGACTATGAAAAGACAAGAAAGTTTACTCGTAAAATATAAAGAAATACGAAAGAGAACAGTTGAGATATGTGAACCATTGCAAATTGAAGATTATGTTGTTCAGCCCATTGAAGATGTGAGTCCACCAAAATGGCATTTGGGGCATACAACCTGGTTTTTCGAAGTATTAATACTTGAGCCAAATTTAAAAAAGTACCGATTCTATAACAAAAAATATAATTATATTTTCAACAGTTATTATGAAAGCTTAGGCAAAAGAATATCAAGAATAAACCGGGGAAATTTTACCCGGCCTACAGTCGATGAGGTTTTACATTACAGAGAAATGACCGATGAGAATATGGAAATATTTTTCTCTGAGAGCCTAAATGATCAAATTCTGGATTTAATCGAGTTGGGACTAAATCATGAACAGCAACATCAGGAATTATTAATTACCGATATTAAATATATATTAGGGCATAATCCTTTATTCCCCTTGTATAAAAATGATTTTAAAATTCAAAATGATAATACTGATCAATTTATTCAATCAGGATCCCTGAAGGTCAATAAAGATCTGTATGAAATAGGTTACAAAGGCAATAATTTTCATTATGATAATGAAGAAAAAATACATCATGTTTACGTAAATAGCTTCAGCTTTTCTGATATGCTAACAACCAATCTTGAATATGAGGCTTTTATTAAAGACGGGGTGTATAAACGCTACGAATTTTGGTCGTTGGATGGTTGGACATGGGTTCAGGAAAATGGTATAGAAACTCCCTTATATTGGCATTTAATTGATAATGAATTCTATGAGTATACATTAGCAAATGGATTACAAAGAATAAACTCCCATGCCCCGGTTACCCATATAAGTTTTTATGAAGCAGAAGCTTTTGCCAGATGGAAGAATTTGAGACTTTTAACCGAATTTGAATGGGAGGTAGCTTCTTACAAATATGGTTTAAAAGAAGATGTTAATCATTCAAATTTTCAAGATGCCAATATATTTCATCCAATACCAAGAACAGGAAATTCTTATCAACTTATGGGTGATGCATGGGAGTGGACCAACAGTGCTTATTTACCATATCCAGGATATAAACAAGCGAATGGGGCTCTTGGCGAATATAATGGTAAATTTATGATTAACCAGATGGTTTTACGTGGAGGATCGTGCGCAACTCCAGCTAATCATTACCGAAATACCTACAGGAATTTTTTACAAGCCGAAAAACGTTGGCAGTTTACTGGAATAAGGCTGGCTACTGATATTGAATAGTTATTATTAAAATGAGAAAAGGTATAAAGTTATATTGAACTCGTTCTTTGAGCTTTTGTCCCATTAAATATAAGGATAGTGGCTTAACTTCATTTTTAAATTATATTAGACATTCCCCTTCAGATTGCCAATACTGGATAATGAACATTTGCACTAAAAGTATGTTCTAATTTAAAACGTTATACTCATGATAAAAGCTATATATAATGGAAAAATTATTGCAGAAAGCAATGACACCATAAAAGTGGAAGGAAATCACTATTTTCCCATTGAATCTATTCAAAAAGAAATTCTTGAAAAAAGCAATTTGAAAACAACTTGTCCCTGGAAGGGATTGGCAAGTTACTATCACTTAAATCTTGATGGAGAAAAATTAAAGGATATGGTGTGGTATTATCCTGACCCAAGCGAAGAAGCAAAACCAATTAAAAATAGAATTGCTTTCTACCAGAAGGCTGGATTGCAGGTAATGGAAGAATAGCTCGAAAGTTACTCAGCAGATTGTTAATTTATTATATATTAGTGTTTTGGTAAGCTAAATTTAAAATCACTGCCTTCTCCCATTTTACTGTCAACCCAAATTTTACCTCCATGTTTTTCAACAAATTCTTTACAAATTAACAATCCGAAACCTGATCCTTTTTCATCAGCAGTTCCCGCTGAGCTATATAAGTTTTTTAAATCAAATAACTGATTTTTTATTTCTGGTTCTATGCCAGTACCATTATCTGAAACTATTATGGTAACTTCTGAAGAGTTTTGTTCAATAGAAATATTTATTTGTCCACCAATATTAGTAAACTTTATTCCATTTGAAACAAGATTATGTAAGATTGTGCGAAGCATGTCATAATCGGCATAGATATATAATTCGCTAGATGACAGACAATTTATTTTGATATTTTTGTTACTTGCATTAAGCATTAAATTTTCAATAACCTCAGAACATATTTTTGAAAAGTTAATTTTTTCTGGCTCAAAAGGAATTTTACCTGATTGTGTTTTTGCCCAATTGAGTATATCTTCTAATAATCTGTATATTTTTTTTGTTGAATCACTAATAATTTGTATTTGAGCCTCCACTTTATCCAGATCATAGGTTCGAATATTTTTTAACAAAAGATCTGAATATCCAAGGAGTGCATTAAAAGGACTTTTTAAATCATGTGCAAGAATAGAAATAAATTGATCTTTATCATCATTTAGTTTCTCTAATACATGGTTTAATTGTAAAATCTTTTCTTCACGAAATTGAACATTAATTAATGCCAGAGACAAACTAAATAGCAATATACTAATAACAATACCGCTTAGAAGTACAATCAATATTCGACCATGAAACAAAGATGATCTTTCATTATATCCTGTAAACTGCAATGTCCACTTTTTACTATTAAATTCAACAGGAATCGTTTGAAATAAATTGGGTTTGATTATTTTTACATTCTCATTTTTATTTTGACTATCGAATAAAAGGTTTTTTTCTGAGATAATGTCATCATCATAAATTTTTAAATGAATTCTATTTTTGTTTGGTAAATCCCAATTACCTATAATTCCACTCATCAAATCATTCATACGATATGGACTATAAACCCACCCTATAATAGAAGCACGTCTCTCTTGTAATGTATTAAACTTCATACCATTTTTATAAACAGGAACATACATTAAAGTACCTGCTTGAATATTATCAGTAATTTCTTGTACTAAATGAACTTTGCCCGATAGCATCGCATAATTTGAGTCTCTGGAAAATTCCATTGCTTTCCTGCGAACAGGTTCAGTATACATGTCATAACCGAAAGCCCGCTGATTGCGAGCTGAAAATGGCACAAGATAAATTATAGATGTATAAAAATCACGGTCACCAGCTGGATAAATCGCATAATCAGGAAATCCATTATTTCGAATTGATTCAATATGATTCAATAATCGGTTTTTAGGAACAATAAGAGAAAAACCAACGCCTAAAATTCCAGGTAGATTTTTATCAATTTTTTCACTTTCATTAAAACTCTTCCATTCTTCGAGTGTCACTGTATCAGTTGCTGCAAATAAAGAAGCACCACTTCGCAACAGTTGTGCATGTGCTTTAAGTCGTGAATCAATTTTTACTTTAATCTCATTGCAAATAAATTCAAAATCCAGCTCTATTTCATTTTGAATTGAATTTTTAATAATATTAGTAGCTCCAAAGCTTAAAATGAGTCCAATAACAAGTACTGATATAGCTCTCCATTTTTTCAGGATAATCATTTTAGGAAAATTAAAATCAGTTTTCAGGTTAAGGAACTTCATTGTTTTAGCTTATATTATCTGCATTGGAATAGTAAAGCTCAGGTATTAATTTAAGTATTAAAGATTTACTCAAATTTATGAAAAAAACAGATAAAATCACATTATTCCAATTAAAAGAAAATAGCAATACTGGGATAATTAAACGCAACAATCAGTGGTAATCATGCATGTAAAAAGGTTTACAACAAAATCTACTTACACATATCACAACATTTTTGAATTATAAATTTTAGTTTTCTCAAACTCAATTATATCAACACAATAAAAACCCGAAGAAGGTTTAACTGAAAAATCATCTTCAATATAACCTCCAAGAATATAAAGTGAATTATTAATGAAAAATAATTCTGAAGATTTTAAATTCAAATCAATCAAATACTCATTTAGCTCCTTTGTTTCAACATTATATGTGCATAATTTGCCATCTTCGAATATATAAATGATATTTTCGTGATAAGTTATTGCTGGTCTTTCAAGTCCTCGAATTAATTCACCTTCAATACTCCATTCTGCAGTATTTAAATCATATGTTTCAATTTCTGTTAAGGGCACTTGATTAAATCCTCCTATTAAATATATTTTATTTTTTATTAGTACTCCTTTTGTTTCTTTAGCTTTAGGCATATCCTTTAATTCATACCAATATCCCGATTTCAGATTGTATAAATGAACTTTATTTGAATATTCTTTTTGTCCATCTATTTTTAACTTTGTAGATCCTCCTAGCACGATAATGTTGTCGCCATAAACAAACGAAGCAAAATTTACACCTTGATGTGGATTTGTATGATCAATCATAATCGTATCTCTCATAATATCATAAACTTCAATTTTATCATCTAAATATTCATATACTTTATTTGCTGATAGTATTTTCCCTCCTAAAATATATATATTATCATTATGTAAATGCACATTATGATATGCTCTCTTTCTAAATTCAAAATCAGATGTTTCCCATATTTCAGTATTTATATCATATATCTGCAGGCTTCCACTAAACTCTTGCCATGAGAATTCAGGGGCCATGCTTTCTAATTGTTCAATTAGACCTTTAGAAGTTGGTGCTTGAGCGAATTCAAACAAAACTTCTTTTGCCTTATCTTCTTCAAATGAAAGATCTCCTCCAATAACATATACTTTATCTTTTAAAAGGAGCGAGCCAAAAGAATGTAGTCCATCTTTTAAAGCTGCCATTGATTTGAAATCTATTTTCGGTTTTAGATGATTTCCTGAAACAATGGTTACTTCTTTAAGACTTTGAACATCCATTGTTAAAAAGACTGCAAATTTCTTTTCTTTCAACTCAGGAAAAGAAATCTTTTTTGTAATATAACCTACGCATGAGAAATAGATTGAGTCTTTCTCGTTGAAATTGGATTCTGCTTGAAAATAATATTCACCTTTGTTATTGGTTGAAACACCCTGTTTTTTATTTTTTAAATATACATGAGCTCCAACTATGGGTTCATTTGTATGTTTATCTAATACAATCCCGTTAAAGTTTTGAGAATAGGAGGATAAACTTATAAAAAACAGTACATTTATTAAGCTCAATTTCATAATAATCATTATTAAATTAAATCTCAAAACCCACAATATTTATACCACTTTATAATTTAAGTATTCCTGTATGAAAAAGGTTTACTTAACATTCATTTTACTCATACCTCAATGATTCCACCGGATTACTATTTGCTGCTTTCCATGAAACTAGTGAAATAGTTATTAAGGATATTACAAGAGCAACTAGGCCTGCTGATGTAAAAATCCACCAACTAAGTGCTATTTTATATGCAAAATTTTCTAACCACTTGTTCATTGCAAAAAAGGCAATGGGAATAGAAATTACGATGGATATCAAAATCCATTTCACTAAGTCCCAGTTTAGCATGATCATTATTTGGTTTATTTTAGCTCCATTTACTTTACGTATCCCTATCTCTTTGATACGTTGCTGAACAACAAGCAATGACAAGCCCAAAAGTCCCATAGAGCATATAAATAAAGCTATGAGTGTAAAGATGGATAGCAGCTTTTCCTGCATAAGTTCTGTTTTATAAACACTTCGGTAAAGCGAACTTATATGGTTATATTCGAAAGGATACTCAGGGAATAAGGTAGTCCATACAGTTTCAACATCAGCTATTGCTTTCTGTTGTGTTTCCGGTTTTAATGAAACTACAAAATTTAACAACCACATACCGTCACGTTTAAACATAACCAAAGGCTCGATTTCCTTTTTTATGCTTGACAGATGAAAATTTTTAACTACACCAATAATTTTACCTGTAGGAATTTTAATCATATCATTATGAAAAAACAAAGCAAATTCTTTTCCTACTATATCTTCAGGATTTTCATAATTCAACCTTTTCATTGCAGCTTCATTAATAATATATTCTCCTAAACCCTCATTATCTTTATTCTCAGGAGAAAAGTTTTTACCACTAAGAAATTTAAGGTTAAAAATGTTTGCAAAAGAATAGTCGCAAGGAAATACTCCAATCAAGTTATCGCCATTTTTTGTTTCATCGGGAATGTAACCCTCCATGGCAAACATAAACATGTCATTTGCCTCACCTCCCGGAGGTTCAAGCATTGCGGAAACCGATTCAATGGATTCATATTTTAGTAATTCTTCTTTAAACACAGCAAAGTCTTGTTGAACATTCGTATGAACATTTTCTAAACAAATCAGATTATCATTATCAACACCCATACCTTTGTTTAAGGCATAATTGGTCTGTCGATAGATAACAATCACTGCTATAATAAGCAGCATTGAAATAGTATATTGAACTACAATCAGACTTTTGCTTATGCCTCTTCGTTTACGACTGCCATTGTTTTTGATCCTAATAAGCGATTTCAGGTTATTTAATCCTTGACGGAATAATGGCATTACACCAAATAAAAGACTTAGTATAATAAACCAAACCACTACCATAAAGGATAACAGTATGTTGTTTGTAAAAAGGTTCAATCCAAATTGTGAATAAATAATATTATTGGCTATTCCGGTAAAAAATCCACTTAACAATACGGCAGCCAATGAAATGATAATACCCTCATAAATAAAATATTTCAGGTTAATCAGGTTTGATGAACCAAATATATGATTAACAACTAAAAATCTGGAGCTATAACTTGCCATTCCTAAATTAAGATTGGCAAAATTAGTAAGAGCAATAAATAATAAAATCAAGGTAGCAACAGAAAGTGTGTAAACAACGGTCATGTTCCCATTAGGCTCAATTTCCCGTAATTTATGCGAATTTAAATGTATGTCCGAAATATTTTGAAGATGAACATTAATTCCCATTCCGCTTGCATCTTCAGCTATAAGTGATGAATAAAACCCATTAAATCCTGATTGAATATTTTCGGGATTTGCATTTTCCTTTAACAATAAATAGGTCCATGCCCAACCATCAAAAACAGATTTATGAACAGGACTTGTAATAAAATCGGGATGAAAATGACTATTTTGTGGGAAATCTTTCATAACACCTTTTATGGTATAATCCATATCCTTATCGTTAAACTGACCTCCGGGCAGAGTTAAAATCTTACCAACAGGATTCCTGTCTGCAAATACTTTTTTCGCAAAACTTTCGGAAAGAATCATTGATCCGGGACTATTTAAAATATTTTCGGGGTTTCCTGTCAGCAAGTCTGCATTAAATACCTGAATAAAAGTGCTGTCACATGTAAAGGCTTGATTAATTTCTATAAACTTATCATCCAGTTTCATAAAACCACCTCTAATTGGAGCCAATCGCACATAGCTTTCTATTTCGGGGAAATGTTCCACCATTTCGGGAATATATGATGTATTATATAGTCGGGCAAAATGCTTTCCTCCGAAAAAGACATTATTCGTTAATGTGAATCTATAAATCTGATCCGACTTTTCATGAGAACTTTCATATGTTAGTTCGTTTTTTAAGAACATTACGATAATCAAAATACCGCTTAAAGCCAGACTTAAACCTACTATTTTAATAAGATTTAAAAATGGTCGTTTGATCAGATTTCGAAAGGTAAATTTCAGGATCATTCGTTTAACTTTTTATGTTATTATGCAAACACCTCTGCACTAAAAGTATAAAACTAATGAAAATATAATTTATTATTTTGTTCAATAAATTATTGCGAGTTCAATTAACTATTTGGGATCACTTCAAATTCTTGTGGAATTATAAAAATTTACTCTAAATTTTAGCTACTCTATATAAAAAGAAAGTCGAATCGTTCACCCCTCTTAAAGTCGCTCTAAAAAACCTCTGTTTTATATCAAAAGGTTACTTCTGTTAAGGGTGAAACAATAGCAAAACTAGTATCGATAATAAAGAATATTTACTTAATTAGTATAGAACGTTGTTGTATTTTATTAAATGAANNTCTTGACTTTCCTGCCTGCGGCTGGCAGGTTTTGACACTTTTTTGGGTCATGCCATAAACCATACAAAAATGGTCAAATCAGTATTTGGTGATTCTGCTATTCCACAACTTTATCATGTGATCCACTATTTGTCAGTTTTTCTAATGGTTTTTTGGCAATTCTTCAATGATACAGGATTACAAACAGTTCTTTCCTTATATCACTATTGCATTGTGATATGACCTGAATAATGAAGCAGGGGTGTTTAACTTTGCTTTCTCAGAAACCCTATTTTATCAAAGGAAAATACTTTTCTCTATTCTCAATTATCACCCAAAGGTCTATTGCCAACAATACAAGTGCTAAAGGGAGCCCTGATGGATCGTTTACAATATGAGTCAGAAGTATCCCTATCATAACCGGGAAAATAATTAGTGCACCCAGTGCTCTGTATTTATTCGTCATGAAAAGCAATCCTCCTAAAATTTCTGCAACAGCAACAAGTGGCATGAGCCATCCTATTTCCATAAAAGCAGCCCCCAGTTTCATCATGTTTTCAGAAATATCTTCGGGTACAGGCATGTAGTTAAAAAATTTATTTAACCCTGCATTCATAAACATAAGTCCAAAAAGGATGCTTATTACTAAAAGAATTTTCTTTTTCATTTATTCTGATTTTAATTATTTTACAATAACATAAATTTAATGCTTAATGTTCATGACATCAATCACAACAAATAGTTATACTTTATGATCTGCCGTTAATTGATTTAATTTCTTATAAATTTTTCTGTTAATGATAATTTTTCTAACTTGTGTTCCTATATTAAAATTGCATATCCAGTACTTAATAAACATTTCAAAATAAATTAACTTAAAATTTAATCGCATGAAAATATTAAAATCACTTCTCGTACTAAGTCTGATCTTTTTTACCACTGAGGTTTTTGGACAGGAACTGCCTGATACTTATCAAGCTATTTTTAACGAAATGGTCATTAATTTCGAAACGATACGAAGTGGAAATTCAATTAAAGAAGGAAAAAATACATTAAGCGTATTTAGCCAGGATAGGATAGTACTTCGTTTGGAACATAAAAAGCAGGTAAAAAATCTGACATTTATAAAAAAGGCCAACGAAGAAAAAGAGTTACGTTGGGTTGCAGCAAATCAGATAACCATTGATATGGTTAATAAATATGAAGATGATCTTACCGAGACCTTAAAAGAAATGCTCGAATTAACACAAAAAAGATCGAAGGAATAATTAATTCATGGTGCGTAACTACTCAGGTAGTCTAAATGGTGTTATTTAATTAAATACCAAAGGATAAGCATTCAACGCTAAGTTCGCAAAAATTATCGCAAACCTGCCAGCCGGCCATTCCCGTCAGGCTAAGAAAATGTATATCTAAATATCAATTATTTAATGCTTATAATAACTACTTATAGTGCTCTAAAGAAGCATCAATAAACTTATTTGCATTAATGATTCCACTTTTTTGGC